>CAZJHF010000204.1:0-7398 GCA_964545505.1 uncultured Desulfobacterales bacterium
CAGTACGAATCCGATCAGGCACAGCACAATATATGGCAACATAATCCCTAACTCCTTTCAGAATCGCAGAGTATCTATTACAATCATCAACCACCCCACGTGATCGGACTGCGATCAGTCATTATAAGATCCATTTGGGAAATCGAAAGCAATGGATTTTGCGCAGCGATCATAGGCGAGACCTGCCGGGGTGTCAAGGGGATATCGGTTTTGATGAAACCCATTGAAATCATTTGGCAATATTTGTATTATGCCTGATAGTGTCCTAACATCTGGTAAATATCATCAAAAATGTTTGAAATTTTAAGATTTTTTCTATTTGTAGACCGCTGTTGATCTTTCCCTTGACCTTTCATTTCCTCTGATTCATAATTTGACTTGCATTTCCCGAATGCTTTTTATACACACACCTTGTGGTATAAAAAAAGACTGATGCAAGCGATAGTGTTTCTAAAAATTTTGGGTTGAAAGGAGGTGAAGCACCGGACATTTTTACATCGAGAGAGTCAAGGAGGAGAACTGAATTATTTTGATACTCAATTGGGATTGTTTGTTTGCAACACAATTAACCCAAGAAGAAGGAGGCTGATCAAATGAGCAACGGAAATAGCAGGACCCCGGTGTTGCAAAACGAAGATTGGTGGGCCTGTTTTATTGGCTGGTTTATTTTGTTGCTGGCACTATGGGGTGTGCTGCCGGCGACGCCCAAGATTGCCAAGTGGACCAGCCTGGCAGCAGCCTTCCCCAAGGGGTGGTCGACCCTGGGGACAGCCATCATGCTTTGCGTCACCATGGGGATTCTTACGTTTATCGGTGGCATTTTCATGAAATATGATTTGAAGAACTACCTACCGGGCTTTATCGTGATTTTTGCCATCACATTTGTTTCCATGGTCATATCGAAACAGGCATTTGTCAGCAAATGGGGCATTTCTTATGTTTTATTTGCCCTAGCATTCGGTTTGATCATCAGCAATATATTCAAGGTGCCCAAAATACTCAAAGCCGCCGGCCAGACCGAATTTTTTGTTAAAATCGGCCTGGTTTGCATGGGGGCGACGATTATGTTTTCGGTGGTCCTCAAGGCCGGTGTTTTCGGCGTGCTGCAGGCCGTGCTGGTGGCCACAGTTGTGTGGTTCGGCACTTACTGGATCTGCCGTAAATTTAAGGTTTCGGAACGCTTCAGCAGTATCATTGCCACGGCCAACGCCATCTGCGGTGTTTCCGCCAGTATCGCCGCCGGCGGAGCCGTTCAGGGCGATCCCAAAGAAGTCAGTTACATGGTTGCCTGGGTCCTGGTCTGTGCGGTGGTTCTGATTCTGGTGATGCCGCCCATTGCCGCATGGCTGGATCTGCCCACCAATCAGGGTGGCGCCTGGCTTGGCGGTGTGATCGACAATACCGGAGCGGTGATTGCCGCCGGGGAAATTCTGCGTGATAAAGCCGGCAACCCCAGTAAGGCGGCGGTTGAAGCAGCGGCCATGGTCAAGATGGCCCAGAATGTGATGATCGGTCTGGTGGCCTTTTTAATGGCCATCTGGGCGACCATGTCGCTGGAGAAACAAGAGGGTGTTGAGAAACCCGGTTTGAGTGAAGTGTGGTTTCGTTTTCCCAAATTCGTCGTCGGGTTTATGGTGGCCTCTCTGGTGGTCTCTTTTCTCATCGAGCCGTCAATGGGTAAAAAAGCAGCCAAGGCCGTCTCCAAGGCCTGCAAGAGCTATCGCAGCTGGTTTTTTGCGCTGTGTTTTGTGGCCATCGGACTGGAAACCGATTTTAAGGAGCTGGTGACGGTCGGCGGCGGGCGACCGGCGATTGCCTATTGGATATCCCAGACCGCAAATGCCTTCTGGACGTTGTTTATTTCCTGGATTTTGTGGTCGGGCACCTTCATTACACCACCGATTCTGCCGGACTAAATCGTAAATCTATCTACGGAAGGCGCTCTGAAATTTGAGCGCCTTCCTTTTTTGTTACCCCATCTTCCATTTATCCACCATTCCATTATTCCTCAGTCTTTTTTCCGATTTGACAAGTTACATCTTCTGATTTAATTGTTTAGTCCCAATGTCATTTTTTTGAAGGACAGCGTGTTATGGAAAAACCTAAAATGATCCTGATGGCGGAAGAAAAAATGGCGCGGGAAGTCACCCTGGGTGTGATCGTGACCCGGCCGCTGACGGTCTGGCATTATATTATCCCGGGAATGTTTATTATTGATTTTCTGCGTCGCGGCAGCGCCTTGCGCAAATATACGGAGAGTTTCATGTTTCCAAGAAAACGGGCCGTCGAAGCAGCTCAGGCCCTTGAGAAAGGTCAGTCTGAAGCCGATGTTTTCGAGCATGTTGAAAACGATACGCGGGCGTGGTTAAATTCCCTTGATTTATATGCCCCGGGGTTGCTGCAGGCACAGGTCAAGGCAATCAAATTACTTGTCGAGCATTACGGCCGGTTGCTTAAAGAAGAGGGCTACAGCGTTTATGGCCTGTTGAAAGCCGCTTATCAAAACCCACAGAATCTGCAGGCTTTTTTCGATGAATTAACGTCTGCGGAAGTTGAAGTAGACCGCGAACTGATTGCAAAAAAAGGTGAAAGCGATAAGCTAAAAGCAAAAATTTTAGCGGAACAGAATCAGCTTAAGGAACGAAGAGACAAAATTCTAGAGGAGGCATTTTAGTCAGGTTTTCAAAGGTAATTTACAAATCGAGCGCCGGTCATGTCATTTTCTTCCAGGCGCTATGAACTGCAAGTTGCCTGTGGCCCGATATTTGGGATGATTTTCACGTTTTCCCTAAACCCAAATCTTAGTGCCGATCATCCCAAATATCAGGCCACGACCACCTATTGGAGTAATTTATTGGCATAGCGTCTTCCAGAAAACAACATGACCTCTTTGAACATTAGACATTGAACTAAAGATAATCGCATTTTTTAAAAGATGGAGCGCAGCGACACCACAATTTTAGGCAATTTAGCTCATTTTAGGCATTTTAGGCACTTGTTTTTTCCATCGAAAAAATGAATTTATATTCCGAAGATATTTAAAGAACTAGAAACCGGATTGGAACCGTAGGAGCAATCTTGACCGAGGATTATTATAAAAAATATAAGGTCATACTCGCAAAAGAAGAATCGATGGCCCGCAAGATGGCGCTCTCCTTGATCAAACCAAAACAGTTGACCGTCTGGGAAATTTTGATTCCGGTCATTTTTATCCTCAATTATGTCAAAATCAAGCATTCCCGCGAGATTTTCATCCAGAACCAGATATTCACTAAGAAAATGGCGCTGGATGCTGCCCTGGATATGAAAAAAAAAGACGCTGCCAAAGAAACGGCAATGGCGCAAATCGATGACAGGACAAAAGAACTGGTAGCATCGGTTCCAGACGGTATTTATTCTGATGATATTCGCCGGCAGCAGCTCCGTGAAGTGGATTTGCTCATTGACCATTACCATAAATTATTAAATGCTCCTGGCGCAGATTATGCCGCCCTGGTAACGCATGCCTATCAAACCCCTGCGGCGTATTCATCCTTTTTGGATGCGCTCCAATCGGCTGAAAAGGCCGTTATGAACGCTGCGCACCAGACGCTGGGCAGCAAAGCGGATACCGATACGGCTGCTAAAATAGAAGCAATCAGCGCCAGCATGCGTGCAGCAGAAGTAAAAAGCCTTTATTCACCCCAACCCCAGCCTTAAGATGCTGAAACCCAAAGAAAACGATCATATCTATCAGCACGCATATGTGCCGGAGCATCTAATCGAATATGTAACTACCGTCTCCAGCGCTTTACCGCATTATTTTCACGATTATCTGTGCTATCAGCAGCGCAACCATCTCATCTTTATTGGATATCCATTGGCAGACAACCCTGAAAAGCTCTCACAGGTCTACCCGGTGGTGTGTGAACGGTTTAATCCGGATTCCATCACAGTGGTTGCCGATGACCTGTCCGGGCTGCCGGAAGGCGATGAATCCCAGCCTGTCGATCATTACTATCGCCTTGAATTGCCTTTACAATCGCTGAATCCGGCTGTGGCATATATGGTGCGGCGCGCCGCAAAGGAGCTGAACATCGAGATCGGCCAATTTGGCAGGGAGCATAAAAAAATCATTAAAGATTTTGTCAGACGGCAGGATCTCAGCGCTGCCCAGATCCATATTTTTAAGAAGGTCTCGACATACATAAAGCAGTCAACATCGACATATCTGCTTGAGGTGCGTAAATCGGGTCGATTGGTTGCCTTTTCCATCGTTGATCTGGGATCGGCTCATCATGCATTTTACCAGTTTAATTTTCGGTCCGCAAAATTAAACGTGCCGGGTGCTTCTGATCTTTTGTTTGACGAAATGGTGCGTCTGGCGCATTCAAATGGAAAACGGGCCATTAACCTGGGGCTGGGCGTTCACCCCGGCATCCGCCGCTTCAAGGAAAAGTGGGGTGGAAAGGCATTTTTAAGACATCGTTCGGTGCTCATCCAGCGCAAGTCGGCACCGGATATCAACAAGCTGTCTAAGAAGCTGTAAATGCAAGTTTCAATGGTTCAGGGGTTCCCGGCTTCGCTCTATCGAGCTACGCTGCACCTTTGAACCTGAAAAATTTATTTATAAATTTTGTTTGCTTCTGCCCGGCGGATTTGTTTGGTGGTCTCTTCTATTTTTTGAAACCATTTGCGGCGATCCTTTTTTGTCCCTTTGCGCATTGTGCTAATGGCTGCCTGAATCACATCTTCTTCCAGTTTTTGTAGGGAACTCAGGTGGGCCAGGTACTGACCTTTGGAAGGGTAGATATCGTTCAACATTGCGGAATAGGTGGTTTGCTTTGAATTGAAAAGCGCCTGGTAATGGTTGATGAGGTATTCGATTTCAGGTAACTGGCGGCGCCTGATTTTTTCAGTGTAGTATCCTTTTTTTTCTTTGTTTAAAATGTCCTTGGTCTTAATTTCAATCTGGCGGAATTCCCAGGCCTGATCCTTACCTTGATCAAAATTCTTAGCAGCTTCAAACGCAAGCCGTTTGGTGTAAAGTATGTTTTTGCGGGTAAAGCGCAGGCGATTGTTGTATTTGAACCGGTTATACAGATAGACGGGCAGCAAAATGATTTTCCAATTCAGCGGTACTTTTTTATCATCAAAAAGCAGTTTAACGATTTTATCGGTCTGGCGAACCTCATGGTTCCATATGGTGCGATACGTTTTCATATGCTTGATAAAAAGACCTCTGGCTTATGCTAAAGCGATATTGAACCACGAAAGCACGAAATTGCGAAAACACCAAAAACAAAAAAATATTTTGCGTGCTTCAAAAATTTTTGCGTTTTGTGGTTATTTTTATATATGTCCCCAACGGTCATATCAATCAGTTTTTTGGGTAAACGGTTGGGTTTACTTTTAAAAAGGTAGTGGTTATTGTATTTTTCTTAAATGGTTATCATTATAAGCGTTCATACCATCGGATAAACCATTATGAAGCTCTACGATTTTGAAGATAAACATGTTCTTGTCACCGGTGCCAGCGGCGGACTGGGCTCTGCGCTGGTTAAACTGCTGGCAGATCGAGGGGCACGGCTGGCGGTCACATCGCGATCTGAAAAGGCCTTAAATGAGCTCATTTCCCAATTGCCACAAAAGGACCATGCCCATGCCATTACCGCCGACCTGTCTCAACCCGGTGAGGCTGCCAGGCTGGCGCATGAAGCCTTAGCGGCTCTGGGTCCTATTGATGTTTTAATCAACAATGCCGGGGTCGGCTATTTTGCCCTGATGGAAGAGACCACCGAAAAAAACATTCGCCATCTTTTTGAAGTCAATACCGTATCACCCCTGATGCTGATCAAGGCCCTGCTGCCGCAAATGCAAAAAAGAGGCAGCGGTCGGGTCATCAATATATTATCCTGTGCCGGCCGGGTACCGATTCCATCGGTCGCCGTTTATGGCGGCAGCAAGTCGGCGCTGGCTGTTATGACCAATACCATGCGCCTGGAACTCGAGCCGCAAGGAATTGATGTTATCAATATTTATCCGGGGACGGTGGCAACCGCCTTCGAGGAGCATGCCTTCCGGGAAGAAGAGCGCCTGGGGCTCTGCCCGCATGACATTTGCGGCGAGCCGCGTTTCCGAATTGCCCAAAAAGTTCTTAAAGCGGCTGCCGGTCCACCGGGCGAGATCTGGCTGGAACGAGCCGGCAAATGGTATTCAACGGCGGCGCTGATCTGGCCAAATTACGTGGATCGGCGTCTGACGTTCCTACGTGATCAGGTGATAAAAAAAAAATCGTTAAAAGAAAGGCCCTGGCGGCTTTTCCAGGTGGAGTCGGCGATTGCCTGTAATTTAAAGTGTGTTATGTGCCCCTGGAGAGAGATCGCCAAGAAGGCGGAGAACCGTGGCGTCATGACGCCGGATATCTGGGCCGCGATCCGCCCTTATCTGGATCGGGTTCAATCGGTTGATTTTACCGGCGGCGGAGAACCCCTGCTGCAGCCCCATCTGGCGCAGTGGATTGCCGATGCCGCCCAGGCCGGGTGTGAAACCGGTTTTTTATCCAACGGGTTGCTGCTAAAAGAGGAAAAATTAAGAAAAATCCTGGCTGCCGGCATTAACTGGATCTGCATCTCCATGGATGGAGCCGATGCCGAGATGTACAATAAAATTCGGGTCGGATCCGATTTTGAGCGTGTCTGTGAAAATGTGGCCAATATTGCCAGGCTGCGTAAAGGCCGCCTGCCCAAAACCATGATCAATTTTGTTTTGATGGATATGAATGCTCACCAGATGGAAGACATCGTGCAGTTGGCTGATCGTCTGGGAGTGGATCAGGTCAACTTCAAACAGTGTGATGTCATTCGTGGCCAGGAAGGTAAGGGGTTTGGTCTTTTTGCTTCCAAGGAAACCAAAGAAATTCGCCGGCTGCAAAAATCTCTGGACAAAGCCCGGCGTCTGGCCAAAAAATTAAATATCGAGACGACGGCCTTTGCGTTTACCCCCCAGGAGCTGGCGGTCTGCGAACAGGATCCGCGGGATTCCCTGTTTATTAGACATGACGGCACGCTGGCACCCTGCATTAACCTGGCACTGGGCGGACCGACAACTTTTTTGGGAAAAGACGTCACCATATCCTCGGTGCATTACGGCAAGCTGCCGCATGATGATCTAATGGAATTATGGGAGACGGAGAGTTGTCAATTTTATCGCCAGAAATTCCAGGAACGAATTGAAAAATACGATAACTTCGTCATGAACGGCGTGCTGGGAGGCGGCGGCGGAAACCGGGCAAAGGTGCTGGAAGACGCCCGCAAAGCAATGCCGGCGCCACCCAAGGGGTGTAATGTGTGTCATTACCTCTATGATATCTAAAAACGGGAATTAAAGCACCATCTTTTGCCCGCTAGCGTTGTTATC
>CAZJHF010000205.1:0-7385 GCA_964545505.1 uncultured Desulfobacterales bacterium
AAGGAGGGTCATGATGAAAAAAAATATGTTTATCATCAGTTTAACATTGCTGGTGGGCCTTTTTACCATCTCCTTGGTTTTGATGCCAGCAAATGCTTTGGCAAAGAATATAAAGGTGGGTGTCATCGATTGTTACAGCGGTCCTCCTGCCTTTTTCGGTAAAGATGCCCTCAATGGGTTTAAACTGGCCTTAAAAGAGATAAACGCCCAGGGTGTTCTGGGCAATAAAATTGAGTTCACCACCCGTGATTCAAAATTTAAAGTCGACCTGGCGCTGAACTTTGCCAAAGAATTGGTTTTACGCGAAGAAGTGGACATTTTGGTGGGTACGATTAACAGTGGGGCAGCGCTGGCGATATCACAGGCTGTGGCCAAAAAAGAAAAGGTGCCATTTATCGCCTGGATTTCCAAAAGCGAAAACATCACCGGCAAAAAAGGCCATCGTTATGTGTTTTCGGCCGGCGAAAATACGGCCATGGCCGGCAAATCCGGTGGGGTGGCGCTGGCCGCCAAGCCCTATGTCACCTATTGGATTGCCGGAGACGATTATGAATACGGGCACGCGATTGCCGATGCCGCCTGGAGAAACCTCAAAGCCCGCAAACCGGAGGTGAAAGTCATCGGCAAATCCTGGTGGAAGGTGGGTGAACCCGATCTGGTTCCCTATGTCACAGCAATTATGGCCGCCAAACCGGATGCGGTTATCTTTGCCACCGGTGGTGCCAGCATGGTCAATATAATGAAAACCATCAAGGCCACTGACATGGCTGACAGAATGGGGATTTATATTCACAGCGCCACCGATCATGCCGTCTTAAAGCCGCTGGGAATGAATGCGCCCGAAGGTGTTATGGGGACCATCGACTATAACTTTTATCATCCGGATATTTCCGCTAACCGGAGCTTTGTCAATAAATTTAAAGCCGCCTACGGCAACCCTCCCGGTTTTCCGGCCTTTCAGGCTTATATCACCGCCCATTTTATTGCCGAAGCTTATAGAAAAGCCGGCTCGCTTGATACCGAAAAATTCATCGATGCCCTCGAAGGTCTTCAAATCCAGAGTCCAGCGGGCAGGATCGAAATGCGGGCCTGCGACCATCAAGCGATTTTGCCGATGAATTTTGGCGTCACCAAATTATCCCCCGAGCTGGGGGTTGCTATTTCATCCGATATTTACACTCTAAGAGGTGTAGAGGTGATGCCTTCATGTGAAGAAATCATGAAGGCCCGCGGTCAATAAACCATTCGATAAAATCCCTTGCCCGCCTGCCATCCAATAAGGGACGGTCCTGCTCAGCGTAACTTTTGGTTTGCGCGCTGAGCAGGATCGTGCCGATGCAGGCTTTAGGGGCAGGCTTCCTTGATGTGGAATAATGGAATTCTGGAATGATGGGATAAGGGGATAGATTTCCCAAATGCGGCATGGATCAAGCATCAAACAATATTCCAATAAACCAACATTCCGGCATTCCAATTCCATTCAGGCATAGAATGGCAATCCAGCTTGATGAAATCATCTTATTCAATTTCATTTAAGGACATTTGACTATGGAAGGCGGAGCGGGGATAACGCTTGCAGCTTTGAGCAGTACGTTTCTGGTGGGTCTGAGCCGCGCCATGATTCTGTTCATCGTGACTTCGGGCTTGAGCTTCGTGCTGGGCGTGCTGCGGGTCCCAAATGTGGCGCACGGTTCCCTTTATATGATCGGCGCATTCGCTGCTTATAGCATTTCGACCCTGTTTGGCGGGGGCTCACTCGGATTCTGGCTGGCCCTGATTTTTGCGCCTCTGGTGGTTGCACTCATCAGCCTGATTGCAGAACGGACGCTGTTCTGCCATCTCTACGAGCGCGAACACCTGATGCTGCTGTTGTTCACCTTTGCGTTGATGCTCATTCTAGGCGATTTGACCAAAATCGTCTGGGGAGCAGATTACCGGTCTATCATGCCCCCTCCGGTGCTACAGGGCTCCGTATCGGTTTTCGGGTCACCATTCCCCAAATACAACCTGTTTTTGTTAATCATCGGACCGCTGGTCGCCGTCGGGCTGTGGTTGTTTTCAACCAAGACCAAAATAGGCAAAATTGCCCGAGCGGCCGCCGTGGACATGGAGATGGTCGGCGCCATCGGCATTAACGTCAGCTGGGTGTTTGCGTTTGCTTTTGTTCTGGGGTGCCTGCTTGCCGGCCTTGGCGGCGCCCTGGTTTCACCGACTATTAGCGTGACCATTGGCATGGATCACAACATCATTATCGAGGCCTTCTTAATTGTCACCATCGGCGGGCTGGGTAATATGTGGGGTGCCCTGATCGGATCGCTGATTTTCGGGATCAGTCAATCCTTCGGCGTATTGCTATGGCCACAGTTTGCGATCATTTTTCCCTATCTAGCAGTAGTGATTATTTTAACCTTGAAACCTACCGGCATGCTTAAATCAGTATGGTAGGAGTGAATTCAAAACCTCATATAAGGTCCGATCGCTGCGTAGTCCCGCGAATTGAAATACTATTTTATCGCGGCAAGATGCCGCTCCCACATTGTTTTTTAAATATGAAGAAACAAGCAATATAAAAGTTAATAACTAGTGGGAATGACTTTCAGCCACGAGGTGTTCGCTCTGTTTTCAGTTCGCGGGACGCTTGTTGAACACATTGAAGCATAAAATCAAGCTGTGAAATCCCACTTATATATTGCGGGGCTCTCGATAATGATCTGAGCCTTTGAAACCACTTCAAGAAAGGAATTGGCGTTGTTTGGTGAGTTGATTCGGCAAAAATCGTTTGGCGTCAGTCTCGTTTTGTTTCTGACCCTGCTGGTGGCGCCATCTTTCCTGCCCCGATTCTACATCTACATTTTGGCTGTCATTTTTGTAACCGCGCTGCTGGCCATGAGTTTAAATTTATGCGTGGGCCATGGGATGCTATTTCAATTTCACCATGGGGTCTTTTACGGCGTCGGCGCCTATACAGCCGGACTGTTATTGGTTAAAACTTCCCTGCCGTGGTGGATTGCCTTAATCGCAGGGCCGCTGGCAGCAGCTTTTGCCGGATTGCTGATCGGCATGTTCTGTATTCGCTTGAACAGACTGTATTTCGGCATGCTGCAGATTTCTCTGGGATCTTTGATCTGGGCCATTGCGTTTCGTTGGTACGACCTTACCGGCGGTGATGACGGCATTCACGGCATCCCCATTCCTGATTTTATTGCATCCACAACCGGTTCTTATTTTTTTGTTTTGATCGTTACGGTCATTTGTTTGTTGCTGATGTTTTTAATCCTAAAATCTCCCTTCGGCTCCACCCTGCAGGCCATTCGTGATAATCCGGAGCGCTGTGCTGCCGTGGGCATCAATGTCCGCCGCCACCAGCTGATCACCATTATCATCGCCACATTCTTTGGCGGGGTAGCCGGCGTTCTCTTTGTTATCGTGGAAGGATCCATTTTCCCGGATCTGCTGTTCTGGACGTTGTCACTTGAAATATTTATCATGTGCCTGCTGGGTGGGTGGTTTACATTTGCCGGTCCCATCTTGGGTGCGGCCCTTATTGTATCCCTGCGCACATTTGTTGGAACCTACACGGAATACTGGACGCTTATTCTGGGCGTTATTTTAATATTGCTGATCTTCTTCTTACCGGAAGGTTTAATGGGCACGAACTACCGGCAACTTTTTCGGTCCCGGGTAAAATATAACGGTGAATACCAGACGGAGTAAATGTATGCTTCGCGTAAAGAATTTGCATAAAGCATTTGATGAATTTAAAGCCGTAGACGGTGCGCATCTGCGCGTCGAAAAAGGACAGCTGGTGGCGGTCATCGGCCCCAACGGGGCGGGCAAAACCACCTTGTTTAATCTGATCTGCGGTCAACTGCAGCCTGACAAAGGCAAGATTCTATTGGATGATGAAGACATCGGGAAATTGCCGCCCCATGTAATCTGCCGTAAAGGAATTGCCCGCTCATTTCAGATTGCCAATATTTTTCCGCGGCTGTCTGTCTTTCGCAATGCGCAGGTCTCGGTTCTTTCCCAGCAAAAACTCAGTAACAAACTGTTTCATCCGGCTGCTCAGCTGGCCGTTGATGAAACCGACCATATTTTGGACAGCGTCGGTCTTTTGGATAAAAAAATGGACCTGGCCGGCTCACTTTCCCATGGTGACAAACGCATTCTGGAAATTGCCATCGCCCTGGGAAATCTACCGGACTTGCTGATTTTAGACGAACCCACCGCCGGCATGTCACCGGATGAGACGACAACCACCATGGCATTGATTCAACGCCTGGCCGCTGACCAGGGCCTGACCATTTTATTTTGCGAGCATGACATGGAGGTGGTTTTTGGCACGGCTGAAAGCATCATGGTCATGCAACAGGGGCACACCATCGTCCAGGGTGACCCGCAGACCGTGCGACAGAACATTGAAGTCCAGCAAGCCTACCTGGGAGACGAATAATGCTCGCGGTTGAAGGAATTCATACCTACTATGGCTTGAGCCACATTCTGTTTGATGTGTCCCTAAAAATCAAAAAAGGGCAGGTTGTCTGTCTGCTGGGACGCAACGGCGCCGGCAAGACCACCACCTTTAGAAGCATAATGGGGCTGAATCCCCCTTCCCGGGGTCACATCCGGTTTAAAAATGCCGATGTAACCGGCACCCCGCCTTATCAACTGGTGCGATTGGGAATGGGCTGGGTTCCAGATGACCGCCGTATATTTGCCGACCTGACCGTCGGTGAAAACCTGGAGATTGCTGAACGCGCAAGCGCTGAAGGCGAACAATGGGACAAACGCAAGGTCTATGATTTATTCCCCGCCCTCAAAGAAATGGAAAGTCGCAAGGGCGGGCTACTGAGCGGCGGCGAACAAAAAATGCTGGCCATCGGGCGAGCTTTAATGACCAATCCGCAGTTTCTCTTGCTGGATGAACCCACGGAAGGACTGGCACCGGTGCTGGTCAAATCTCTGGGCGAGCGCATTAGAAAACTAAAAGAAGTCGGTTTAACGGTTTTGCTGGCCGAACAGAATGTTAAATTTACCCTGGCCTTAAGTGATTACGGCTATATTATCGACAATGGCAAGATTTGTTACCAGGGGCCGGTTGAAGAACTTATTGACAATGAGGAAGTCAAAAAAATCTGCGGAATCTAAATTTTCATCTCAGAAATGGCCCTTTTCCGCAATCTCTGCGTCAGAATAAGATTTTAATCCTCGACATACTGCAAGTATGCCTTCGGTAAAAATCTGATTCTTCGTTGACCTTGCAAAAAATTGCTCAATTCTGAAATAAAAACTAACTATTCAAATAAAAAATATGAGTCTTTAAAACGATTCTTACATTATTTTTGCAATGAAAACAAATGGCAGGGAAAAAGATGCAAGAGAAAAAAGTTTTTCAAACCGATAAGGCGGCGGTGACCGGCGGGCCTTATTCACAGGCCATCATCTACAATGGCATTATTTATGTATCCGGGATGGGCGCGGTGGATCCACAAACCAATGAAATTAAGCTCGGAACGGTGGAAGAAGAAGCCGAACTGGGACTCAAAAATTTACAAATCATATTGGAAGAGGCCGGGTCATCAATGGATAAGGTCTTGACGGTAACGGTATATCTTCTCGATATCGAAGAATATGCTCGTTTTAACGCCATTTATACCCAGTATTTTAAAGCAAACCGCCCGGCCCGCACATGTATCCAGGCCGGAAACCTTCCCTTCGGTACCCGGGTTGAGATTTCAGCCACCGCAGCTATTTAGAAGCTATTTCAAAAATGCATCTAACGCCCGTGGGCTGTGTTATCCAGGATAAATGGATTACACATCTATTTCTATGTAGATTAAGGTGTGCATCAAACCGATTCATGCGCCATTCAGAAAAAGCCAGTTGCCAGCAATCATTCATCCGGCGGAGCGTCAGCTTCAGTGTCAAAATCGTCGGGTAGCATTTCAGCACCTGATTCCTTGGCTTTGCCAGCTGACCCGGAGATTCCCACCGAGGGCAAAACATCCTGGAATGCCACACCATAAATATCCCAAATTGTGACAAACAGGGCCGCGATAATCGGCCCGATGATGATGCCCACCACACCGAACATGATAATACCGCCCAGGGTCCCGAATAGAATCATCAGCTCGTGCATCTGGGTGTCGCGGCCCACCAGTATGGGGCGCAGCAGGTTATCGATGCTGCCCACCACCGCCGCACAGAACACACCCAGCCCGATGGCCTTGGCAAAGTGTCCGGTGGCGGCCAGGATAATCACCGCCGGCACCCACACCAGGGCCGTGCCGATGCCGGGGATGAAGGACAGCACCGCCATGATGGTGCCCCAGAACACCGCGCTGTCAATCCCTACCACCGCAAAGGCTGCTCCGGCCAGGGTGCCCTGCAGGATCCCGATCACCGCCGTTCCTTTGAGTGTGGCGCGGGTAACCGAGGTGAACTTATTGAGCATGCGGCGTTCATCTTTGTCTTCCAGCGGCAAATAATACAAAATTTTCTCGATCAACTTATCGCCGTCCATAAGAAAAAAGAACATGGTATACAGCATGATGAACAGCATAAAGATAAAGTTGACGGTCCCCAGGGCCGCCGATCGCAGACGGTTGATTATAAAACCGCTGATGTGGCCGACCAATTCACCGGCCTTGGTCAAGATCAGATTGCGGTAAGGTTCGATACGATCATAAAATGGAAGGGATTTTAAGGCTTGGGTGATCTCATCCGGCTGGGAGAGTTGTTGAGCCACCCAGGGCGTGGCGGCTTGGCCCACCTTGAACGCTTGATCGATAACAATTCCTAACAAGGCCCCCAGTGGTATAATAACGACGACAACAATTAGCAAAAGGGCCACTATTGAGGCTAAAGCACGGCGCCCGCTAAACCAGTGTTCAAGGCGTCGATACAGCGGATAGGACAGCGCTGAGAAAATACCGGCCAGAAAAATGGCCATCAGAAACTGGCGAATCATCGACAAAAAAAGAGCCGAGATAAAAAAAACCAGCAACAACAATACCCATTGGTTGATCGTGTCTTTGTTCATGGCAAAAACTCCGGTTATAAACAGGTTGAGCCCGTTAGCCCATTAGCCCGTTGCATAAACGATATCATCAGACATTACGTATTTTCGAACGGGCAAGGCCCGCGGGAGGCTGACAACATGATCTACTATTTATGAGGGTGCTTCACGTCAGAATATAATCGACTTGTAATGATGATTGCAATATTTTATCTGAAGAATTAGTTTATAATCAATATTTTATGAGAGAGGTAATTGATGTTTCGCCGGCTGGTTGATTATTTATACGGTGCGCAAAAAAACGTGATGCTCGGCGCAATCGGGTAGGAGGAGGGCTCGCGCCCTCCGTCCTCCCTCACCACCGCAC
>CAZJHF010000206.1:0-7365 GCA_964545505.1 uncultured Desulfobacterales bacterium
TTCATAACTCCAACTAATCGCAACTCAGCCTAATTTACAGATATCAACAATAGAAACCAAGTATCTTGCGTCCTCATATTTGCAGATACTGTAAACGTTTAGCAACTAAGCGTTCGATATTAGGGTCAAAGCTTGAATAGTAAATGCAGATATACGTTTAAAATTTTAATTCACAATTCAACGGGTTGTTGCCCAAATCGGACTTTAGTTACTAATGTTGCCTTAACGTTTTTGATATCAGTTGCATTTTTTATTAGCAAACACGCATAAAGCTGCGAATAATGTTTGATTACAAGGATTTCATCTGCTAAAGTACCGTCAATCAAAACTTTAGCGGAGCCTTACCATCATGATGAGTCGTCAGAAAAAAGTGCAAAACCAGCTTTTTTACTCAGCAATCAATCTGGAGCAACGCGTACGTAAAGATCACATCCTGCGAAAAGTCAAAAGTCATATTGACTTTGATTTTATCTACAATGAAGTCAAAGACACATACGGCTTTAACGGCAACGAATCGGTTCCGCCACCGGTTATTTTGAAGATGATGCTGCTTTTGATCTTTTATAACGTGCGTTCGGAACGCGAACTGGTACTCACAATCCCCGAGCGTTTAGACTGGCTGTGGTTTTTAGACTATGACATCGATGATCAGATTCCCAATCACAGTGTACTTTCCAAAGCCCGTAATCGCTGGGGGATGATTGCGTTTAAAACCTTTTTTGAACGCATCGTTTTACAATGCCAAAACGCCGGGCTGATTGACGGCAGCAAATTGTTTATGGATTCGAGCATCGTGCAAGCCGATGCTTCTAATAATTCAGTGATCAAAAAACACGGCCTCAAACGGTATCTGAATAAAAGCTACCAGATTCTTGAATCACGTTTAGAAAAGGAAAAACTCTCATCTGCAAAAGACGATAACAATAATGCCCCCAAATCCGGTGCGGCCAATAAAAAGCATATCTCCACAACCGATCCGGATGCTTCCGTATCGCGCCGGGGCAAAGGCAAATCAAAGCTTGAGTATCAGGTTCATCGCGGTGTTGACAGCAAATCTGAGATTATCACCGCCACCGAAGTAACCCCGGGCGAAGTGCATGAAGCTCACCGGATGCAAGCACTGATTGACAGCCATGAAAAAAACACCGCAACAAAAGTTGAGGCGGCTGTAGCCGATAGCAAATACGGAACCTTGGACAATTATGTGGCCTGCAGTGACCGCGGTATCAAAGCGCATATTCCTTCCCTGGAGCAAACGCAAAAAGGTACCGGTCGTCAAAAAGACATTTTCTCAAAGGGCGTCTTTATCTATGATTACGCCAAAGATGTTTTTATCTGTCCGGCCGGTCAAATTTTAAAAAAACGCAAATACAGAAAAAAGCGTAAACATTATGAATATGCTGCTTCAAAGAAAACTTGCAACAGTTGCCCGCTTAAAGAAAAGTGTACCCGCTCAAAAACCGGGCGCACGCTCAAGCGTCATGTCCGACAAGATGATATTGATCTGACGCTCACCGAATCCATGAGTGCCGAATCGAAGAAAGATATCAAAACCCGCCAGCATCTGATGGAAAGATCCTTTGCTCGCGCTAAGCGTTACGGATATAAACGCGCACGCTGGCGCCGGCTGTGGCGAGTTCAAATTCAGGAATACCTGACAGCCGGTATCCAGAATATGATGGTTTTGCTTGGAAATATCAAAGAGCCAGCTGCTGCTGGAGCAAAGATCCAGACTAAACATAGATATCAGAAGGCATCTGGAGGTTTTCAGGAGCAATTTTGTTACTTTAAACAACAAATAGCTGAAGGGGTTAACCTTTTATTTGGTTTTAAGGGTGCCACGATAACAATCTGATAAAAATTATTTTGCGGCTTTAAATCCTACTTTGGGCAACAACCCGTTGATTTTTGACACGCAAATCGTGGAGGTATAGCAATGCACAAACAAATTTTGAAGACAACCGTTCTTCTGATCATATTGTTTTTTTCAATAGGCAACGCCCCGGCGGCAGAAATTGATTCCACCGTAACCGATCAGCTGTTCAACGGCCATATGTGGCAGTTGCTCAACGAATCCCAGAAGACCACACATTTGACTGGCATTCAGGAGGGTATTCAGTTGTGTCTGTCGCAGATAAAAGAAGATCTCCTGATTCCATCAGCACTGATGCATTCGATGCAGGAATCCGGGATGTTCAATCGGCGCCGCATGCTGTTTAGCGTGCAGGGCGTAAGCGGTATTTCCAGGGGCATCGATGTGTTCTACCGTGATGCCGGTAATCTGGCCATTCCGATCATCGAAGCCTACCGGCATGTCACCCTCTCTTTAAACTTTAGTGACCCCCAGGATGTAGCGCAGGATTTGGCCCGCTTAAAATTAAAATTTAAAAAGTGAAAATCTATAAGTTACTGAAATAAATAAAAATAAATACATTGATCTTGTCAATAACCGCGATTTACGCTATGATTGAAAAAGTGAGTAACCCGTTTGTCACAGGAATGCTTAGGTCATGGTTATATGAGGCAAGTTAAATGATAAAATTCACCTTGGTTGGCGTTGCTCTGTTCGGTATAGTCGTATGCGCTTGGTCGTGTTCGGGTCCTAAAATATCAGTGGAAGAAGAAAATGTACTGGCCGCTCTTTCCCACATCCAGCAGAGCCTGGAAAACAACGTGAGTTACGAAGAATTTGTTGAATTGCTGCAACAGGCCAAAATTGAAATCGATCGTATAAAAAGCCATGCTGAAAACAACCCCTGTTTTTTAGGCGCTGTTGATAAGTGCTATGCCTTTTACAATACCGGCGGTCGAGCGTGGCAGCAAAAAATGGCCGCAATCGACGAGGCGCGTAAAAACGATATGGATCTTACCCTGTCGGTTCTGCAATCGCGTGCAGCGCTCTCCATCCAACTGGCGGGCACTTGTTATGAAAACTGACATCCGCCAAACCTCGCAATATTGATCTCAATCTTTTGCGAATTAAACCCATATTGATCCGATTTGCAGCTGTTTCTGTATTCCGCGGCGACTTAAGCTTAAGCCGAAGGACTCGGCCGATCAAGTTGCTGCAAAAATTCCCGGACCCAGGGTGGATTCTGCCAGATGACATACACCAGGAATATGGCGCTGAGCGGAAGAAAAAAAATGGCCAGGTCCAGCAGCAGAATGAGAACGCAAATCAGGATCCGTTGTTTTTTATTCATACATTTCTCCGTATGCAACCCGGTTAGTACTTTTTTAGAACCGTTTTTATGGGATGTTGGCTAAAGGTGCCGAATAATCCGTCGGGCAAGATGAAAAAGGGATAGGTGAACAGCAAATGATCACGTTTACAACATCACAGAAGCCCGTCGTCTTTTAAAACCGTCATGGATCGTTGAGCGATGGTGGTCACCTGTGTCAGGGCCTGGGTAAGATGGTAGCCGGCTTCGTGCGCCACATTGGAATTGATCATGACCATGGCGGTATCGATATTTTTTTCGACTTCCAACCAGAGCTCATTGGGCGCTGTTTTTTTACATATCAGTATCTCACTGCCGATCATTTCGACCAGGGACTTGATGATCTTTTCAGCACCGGGTTTATCTGCTTCCGGCAGCGCCTTGAAAAGCTCGACCGCCTGCGTGGCCCAGATCAAGCCGCCCTTAATTTTTTCACTCTGTGAAAAAGTCGTGATGGCATCCGCTGTCTTCATAAAAGGAGTACCTCTCCATGAATTAAGTCAAAAATCTTGCATGTTAAGCTAATTTATACAACCGGAGTGACGAAGTACTGCTAAGGTAAAAACTTACCATTTGGATTCAATCATTTGGGCATTTCAGCACTCCAATACTCCAATACTCCTGTACCAGAATGCTAAAATGTTCAATGTAAAAGCAACGTATTCGTAAGCTATTTGATAAGATTTGGACCTATTTCCGGTTGATCATTGCCGCCACATACCCCGCCCCAAAACCGTTATCAATGTTGACGACGGTAACATTTGAACTGCAGCTGTTCAGCATCGCAAACAAAGCCGTCAGACCACCCAGACTGGCACCGTATCCGATACTTGTCGGCACTGCAATCACAGGGCGATCGATCATGCCGGCAACAACGCTGGGCAAAGCACCCTCCATGCCAGCAACCACAATCAGGACAGATGCTTTTTGGATCGCTTGCTGATGACTCAATAGTCGATGGAGGCCCGAAACGCCCACGTCAAATATGGTTTCGACCTGGTTACCCATTGCCTGGGCAGTCAAAAACGCTTCCTTCGCGACCGGAATGTCCGATGTGCCGGCTGAAATAATGAGAATGGTTCCACGGCCGATCACTTCCGGTTTTTGAAGCATCCACACGATCATACGGGCATCCGGGTGATAAACCGCATCTGGAAAGCGGCTGATAACCGCGTCGGCTTTTTGCGGCTCGATGCGCGTAACCAGTAATATGGTTTCCTGCCGGGTTATTCTGTCCATGATGCCGATCACCTGGTCAGCGGTTTTTCCCTGACCGAAAATAACTTCAGGAAAGCCTTTGCGCAGGGAACGGTGATGATCGACATGGGCAAATTCGATATCTTCAAAACTCAGGTGACGTAATTTTTGGATGGCATCTGCAACCGCCAGTTGACCGTCAGCCACGGATTGTAAAATTTCCGCCAGCAATTGATGATCCATGTTACTCCTTTATTTCCTGCTCGGTATAGCTGCCGGAAGGTCCCGGAGATGTAAGCGGCGCTTGTGCTAATTTTTCCAGATCCTTTATTTTCCTGAGCATTGAATCGAGTCGCTTGTTAATTGCCAGTTTGGTGACATCTAAATCTCTTTGAAAACTTTTTCGGGCTTTTAGCAGCTCAAGCTGGAGCGCATCTTTTTCCATTTTCCGTGCCGACAGGGTTGAGATATCGGATTGGATCCGCTTTAAACCGCTCAGGGATTGATCCACGCTTTTAGAAAGCGTTGAAAATTGTTGTTTCAGATCCTGATCCAACGCTGTCATATCCGCTGAAAGCGCTTTGAGATCATTGCGCATGGCTGTCAGATCTTTTAATTCAGTGCGGATGGGTTTCAGGGCAGCATCGATTTTGGCAATCACTTGCTGCTGGTCTTTTTTATCTGCCTTGGTTGCATTAATTTTGGTCACAGTGTCTTCGGCCTGTTTAAGATTGGCTTTCATGGCCTTGTCGACTTTTTCGAGGTTGGCCAGTTTTTCGGTCAACGCAACTTCAAGGTCGCCGTATTTTACGGATAAAGCGGCAAAGTTTTCTTCTAACTGGCTTGAAAGGGTTTGAATTTCCATGGCACCGGCATCCTGGCTCTGGTTGACGCGACTGGTAATTTCTCGGTAGGCAATGTAGAATATTGCCCCGATGAGTACCGGGATGAGAATCGATATGATGGTAACCCGATGGCTTAATTTTTCAACTCTGCGGTCCTTGACGTCCTCCTGGTAGACCGTTTGTTGGGATTCCGGTTCTTCATCATTGCCTTCAAATTTAAATGATGGATATTGTTCGTCGTCGATCATGATTGCAGTCCTTATTGTTTATTCCCATTCAATTGTACTGGGTGGCTTGGAACTGATATCATAAACCACCCGATTCACACCATTAACTTCATTGATGATCCGGTTGGAGATTTTGCCGAGCAATTTATGGGGTAATTTAGCCCAATCTGCGGTCATGGCATCTTTGCTCGTCACTGCCCGAACTGCGATGATATTTTCATAGGTCCGTACGTCACCCATAACGCCTACGCTTTTCAAAGGCAGCAGAACGGCAAATGATTGCCATAATTTCTTATAATATCCGGCATCCTTTATCTCTTCAAGTAAAACATGGTCCACATCCCGTAAAATTCGCAGGCGCTTGCGGGTAATTTCGCCCAGGACGCGAACAGCCAGGCCCGGTCCGGGGAAAGGTTGTCGCCAGATCAGATCGTCCGACAGCCCTAATGCCTTGCCCAGCAGGCGAACCTCGTCCTTGAACAGATAGCGCAACGGTTCAATCAGCTTTAGTTTCATTTTTTTTGGAAGCCCGCCGACATTATGGTGTGATTTTATAACCGATGTCGGACCGCCAAATGCCGATACCGATTCAATCACATCGGGATACAGGGTGCCCTGGGCCAAAAATTCAGCATTCTTGATCTTTTTGGCTTCGGCTTCAAACACATCCATGAAAATCCGACCAATAATTATACGCTTTTTTTCCGGATCGGTGATGTTTTTCAAGGCCTTTAAAAATCGGGCTGTCGCATTTACAAAGCGGATATTGATGTTCAAGTGTTGCTTTAAGGTTGCTTTTAATTTAATGCCTTCATTTTTGCGCAAAAGGCCATTATCAACGAAAATGCATGTCAGCTGTTTATCAATGCCTTGATGCAGCAGCATTGCCGTTACGGACGAATCCACACCGCCGCTTAAGCCCAGAATAACTTTTTTGTCAGCAACCGTCTGGCGAATCTCCTGGATGGCCTCTCTGGCAAAGGATTTCATCGACCAGGATTTTTTGCATCCGCACACACCAAATAAAAAATTTTGCAGTATTTTTCCGCCCTGCGGTGTATGCGCCACTTCGGGATGGAACTGAACGCCCAACAGTTGCCTGCTGCGATTGGCCGCGGCCGCTACGGCCGTATTTTCAGTGGACCCCATGACAGTAAAACCCTTGGGCAGGCGCTGAATGGAATCGCCATGGCTCATCCAGCACTGGGTCTTTTTAGGAAGGCCTTTGAAGATGCCGCTTTGACGTTTGATGCGCAGCTGGGCAAAACCGTATTCGCGCCGTCCGGCCCGCTTAACGGTTCCCCCCAGCGCCGACACCATAAACTGCATGCCATAGCAGATACCCAGAACCGGTATACCCAATTTAAATACAGCCGGGTGTATTTTGGGGCTGTCCTTTTCATAGATACTGGCGGGACCACCTGACAGAATGATGCCCTCGGGGTTCAGACGTCTGATGGTATCGGTTTTGATGGTGGGTGGTTCAATCACACAATACACCTTATTTTCACGCACGCGACGGGCAATCAATTGATTGTATTGAGAACCAAAATCGATAATGAGTATCATAGAGTTTGCCAAAGTCCTTAAGATTGTTGAAACGATATGATTTTTAAATTTGCCCTGAAATGAATGATTTTGCGGCCATTGGTTTGCGAATTCAGGGTGAATATGTTAGAGACGGCATTAAATGTCAACCATTTAACGGCTATGTTGAGCGTTTCAAATTTAAAATATGGGGAACATCCTTACTTAAGGATTCCTGTCTATTTGAATATTTTTACCGGTTATCTAAATAATATTAAAATTAGGGATTGCGGCATAAGTGGTTTTAGAAAAAACATTTGAATACCAGAATGTTTTTTTACAACCACT
>CAZJHF010000207.1:0-7361 GCA_964545505.1 uncultured Desulfobacterales bacterium
ATTCTTTTAATGGCCCTATCCCGATCTTCGGCCCACACGATCAATTTGCCAATCAGCGAATCATAAAAAGGCGATATGAGGTATGGCGCAAAAATATGGGTATCCACCCGCACCCCCGGCCCGGCCGGTAAAATAAGATGGGTTATGTCACCCGGAGACGGCATAAAATTATCGGACGGATCCGCGGCATTGATGCGACACTCCAGCGACCATCCGTTCAGTTGAACGTCATCCTGCTTCAGCGCCAACATTTGGCCCTGGGCTAACAAAATTTGCTGCTGGACGATATCGATTCCGGTCACCAGCTCGGTGACCGGATGTTCGACCTGAACCCGGGCGTTGACCTCCATGAAATAAAAGTTTTTGTTTTTATCCACCAGAAACTCCATGGTGCCGGCATTGGTGTATCCGACCAGCCGGGCGACCTGAATAGCAGTTTCTCCCAATTTATTTCGCAATTCTTGATCAACAAAAGGGGAGGGCGACTCTTCAATCAGTTTCTGGTAGCGCATCTGGATGCTGCACTCCCGCTCCCCGAGGTGAACATAGTTGCCGAAATGATCCCCAATAATTTGGATTTCAATATGCCGTGGTTTTTCGATATATTTTTCCAGGTAGAGGTCCGGGTTGCCAAATGCCGCCCGGGCTTCCCCGGAGGCCACCGCAACCGCATCGGTCAGTTCATTTTTGTCATAGGCGATGCGCATGCCCCTTCCACCCCCGCCGCCCGATGCCTTCAGGATGACGGGATAGCCCACCTGCGCAGCGATTTCAAGGGCCGCTTGCGGTGAAGAAATAGTGTCTTGACTGCCCGGAATGATGGCAATCCCCGCCGACATTAAGGTCCTGCGAGCAGCCGATTTGTTGCCGGAGGCAGCGATGCATTCGGCCGACGGGCCGATAAATACCAGTTTGTTATCCGCACACGCTTTGGCAAAATCAGCGTTTTCAGACAGAAAGCCGTACCCGGGGTGGACGGCAGCGGCGTTTGAGTCCTTGCCCGCCTGGATGATGCGATCGATGTTCAGATAACTTTTGCGGCTCAATGCAGGCCCGATATGAACCGCTTCATCGGCATATTTTACATGCAGGGCGTCTGCATCCGCATCCGAATAGACCGCCACGGTTTGAATGCCCATTTCGCGGCAGGCGCGGATAATCCGCACAGCAATTTCACCTCTATTGGCGATTAAAATTTTCTTGAATTGACCCGTAGCCATTCAGGACCTCATGATGATCGATTGAGAAGAGCGCACTTATGCGATCTCGATTTCAATCAGCTCCTGGTTTTTCATGACCGGCTCTTCATTTTCGACCAGGATCTTTTTCACTGTCCCGGGCTGATCCGCCCGCAGCTCGGTAAATATTTTCATAGATTCAATCATACAGACAACATCTGAAGCATCTACCTTTTGTCCGACTTCCACCAGGGGTTTTTCTCCCGGGGCCGAGGCACGGTAAAAGGTGCCCATGACCGGCGATATGATGGTGTAGGTACTGGACCCCATATGGTCATCTCCTTTTCGAATGTAGAAATTTAAAATTTGCGCTAAAAATCCATTTCTTATTGAGGCCGGCGAACCCGTTGATCAACTGCATTGTCGCCTAACTATTTCAAAAAACGAATGATCTATGGCCGATTTTACGTAAAACACGCTTGACACATATTTGGAATATATGTCAACTATAAATTCGAATTGCGCATCATCCTAACCCCACTATCGTAAAAGGAGGAACCGATAATGAAAAAACTGATTCTTTTCTCGCTCTGTCTTATTTTTACCCTGGTATCTTTTTCGGGTGCTCTGGCGAAGACTAAATGGGATCTGCACTTGAACTATCCGGCCGGCAACTTTCATTCCAAGGGGGCCCAGGAATTTGCCGACAAGGTGAAGGCAGCCACCAACGGAGAGTTGACGATTGTATTGCACCCGGGCGCGGCTTTGGGCTTCAAGGGGCCCGAATTGCTGCGGGCCGTGGCTGAAGGGCAACTGGTTATTGCTGAAGTTCCCACCGGCATGGTAGAGGGGGATGCCCCCACGCTGGCGCTGACGGCCCAGCCCTTCATCTCCACCAACGCCTTTGAGCAGCGTCTGCTGTATCAGCTGGCCAAACCGACCTATGCCAAGGTTCTAAAAAAATTCAATCAGTTCACCCTGTACACCTCCGTATGGCCCTTTTCCGGCATCTATACCCAACGGGCCATCAACAGCCAGCCAGACCTCAAAGGTCTTAAAATGCGGGTCTATGACGGCACCGGTCTCGCATTTGGTAAAGCCACCGGCATCGCGGCGCGTAAAATGCCCTTCAGCGAAGTCTATCCCGCCATGAAAGCCGGGCTTCTGGATTCCATGTATACCTCGTCTGTGTCCGGTGTCGATGCCAAGGCCTGGGAAGTTCTCAAATATTTTACGCCCATCAATATCGTCGGCCCGGTCAATATGATCAACGTCAATCTGGATGCCTGGAACAAGCTCCCCAAAGACATCCAGAAGACGGTGATGCAAATTGCAGCACAAATGGAAGACGATATGTGGAACCTGGCTGGCGACATGGACCGCAAAAGCCGGGAGAAACTGGTTGCACAGGGCATGAATATCAAACCCGTCAGCAATCAGTTCCGGATGCAACTGGATGCCATCGGAAAGCAGCTGCGCGCTCAATGGGCCCAAAAGGCGGGTGCTGATGCCCAGAAGATCTTAGAGCAATACGACCGGATCACGGGACGTTAGTTGTTGACATTGCATGTCATTCTTGCCGCTTGTCATTATAATGTTCCGGAAAAAGGATGGCGGCATAAGTGTAGTAGCAAAAAACGTCCTGCAATCGGAACGTTTTTTTGACAACGACTATAAATGAGCAGGCTCGTGCCAATGCATTGCCGGACCTGCTCATTTCATTTATCCATCTGATGGTGACCTGATGAACATCCTGGTAAGATGGATCGAAAACCTGAACAATTGGGTGGCCCGAATTTCGGCGGTCATGCTGGGGTTGATGACCCTGTTGATCCTGCTTGAAATCTTTCTCTGGAATGTATTTTCAAAAACCACGCTGATTGCTGATGAATACTGCGCTTACGGCCTGGCCGCCATTATTTTCCTGGGTGCCGGCTACTGTCTCAAGGAGAAGGGACACATTCGGATTACCCTGGTGCTGGGCTTCCTGCCGGAAAAGTCGTCCAGAATCATCACCTTTGTCGCCACCGGTGTGACCACGCTTTTTATGGGGTATTTGTGGTGGTATCTGCTAAAAATGGTGCAGTCGGCCATACGCTATAATTCGACCTCAGGGACCCTGACCAATACCCCTTTGTGGATACCGCAGGTGGTGATGCTCATCGGAGCGGCCTGTTTTTTGCTGCAACTGTTTGCCACGACCGTTAAAACCTATGAAGCCATTACGACCGGGGAGGAAGTCGTCTAATGGATGCAAATTTGATGATGGCGTTGGTCGTATTTGGCATATTGTTCTTGACCCTGGCTGCCGGTATCTGGGTCGGATTTTCGCTGTTTATTGTCGGCTTTATGGGCATGCTGATATACAGCCCCTTGCCGGCCGGCAACAACATGGCATCGTCGGTGTGGGCGACGATTGAGAAATGGGAATATGTGGCGTTGCCGCTGTTTATTCTGATGGGTGAAATCCTGTATCGCTCGGGGATATCCGAAAAGCTGTTTAAGTCCCTGGTCCCCTGGCTTTACCGGCTTCCGGGCGGCCTGCTGTTGATGAACATTGTCTCCTGTACGCTATTTGCAGCGGTTTCCGGCTCCAGTGCCGCCACCACCGCGACGGTCGGCCGCATCACCCTGGCCGAATTTGACAAGCTGGGCTATGATCGGCGCCTGGCCATGGGATCTTTGGCCGGAGCCGGTACCTTGGGGTTTTTGATTCCCCCGTCTTTAATCATGATTGTTTATGCCATTCTGGCCGAGGTGTCGATTGGCAAGATGTTTATGGCCGGCATCCTGCCGGGTTTGCTTCTATCCGGAATTTACGCCTGCTACATCATTTACCGCGGCATCCGCAATCCGGCGATTGCGCCCCAAACCCAGGAAAGTTACAGCTGGAAAGATCGGTTGGTGGGCCTCAAAGACCTGGCACCAACCTTGATTTTAATTCTGATGGTTTTGGGTAGCATTTACGGTGGTGTGGCCACTCCGACCGAAGCAGCGGCTTTAGGGGTTTTGGGCGCTACCGTGTTTGCATTTCTAAATCGTCAGATGAATTTAAGGATTTTATTTGAATGCCTGGTGGGCGCGGTTAAAACCAATGCCATGATAATGATGATTGTGGTGGGAGCCGGTTTCCTGTCCAGGGTCATGGGGTTTTTGGGCATCCCGGCAGCCATCACCCGCACAATCACCGAACTGGGCCTTTCACCATACATGCTCATGATCCTGCTGGGCGTCTTTTATATCATCCTGGGCTGTTTGCTAGACGGGTTTTCGATTGTGGTGATGACATTGCCCATCGCACTACCCATGGTAACAGCCGCCGGTTTTGATCCCATCTGGTTTGGCATCTATCTGATCCTAATGGTGGAAGTCAGCCAGATTACGCCACCGGTTGGTTTTAACTTGTTTGTCATTCAGGGCCTGACCGGCGAACCGATTGTGAAGGTTGCCAAATACGCCTTACCCTTTTTCTTTTTGATGCTGCTGACAACGGCCATCCTGACGATTTTTCCGAAAATTGCCCTGTTTCTTCCCAACTTGATGACCAGTAAATAGGCCTCATCCAGGATCAAAGCGCCTGGGTTTGAAAGGAGACATGCCAGTGAAAAGAATTGACCTTAATTGTGACATGGGAGAGAGCTTCGGTGCCTATAAGCTGGGCATGGATGAAGCGGTCATTCAATACATCACTTCCGCCAATATCGCCTGTGCCTGGCATGCCGGAGATCCCGCCGTGATGAATCATACGGTTTCCATAGCTGTCGAGCATGGCGTCGGAGTAGGCGCTCATCCGGGGTATCCTGATTTACTGGGTTTCGGCCGCCGCAACATGGACTGCACTATGGAGGAGCTTTGCAATTACGTCATTTACCAGGTCGGCGCCCTGCAAGCATTTTGCAGCGCTCACGGGACCCGTCTGCAGCACGTCAAACCACATGGCGCATTGTATTTGACTGCCGTTGAAAATGAAGACGTTGCGCGGGCGGTCGCCGAGGCCATCGTGCGGGTGAACCCGGATCTGCTCTACGTGGCGCTGGCCGGAGCCAAAGGAGAACTCATGACCCGTATCGGTCAGGAAGTGGGGCTTAAGGTGGTATACGAAGCCTTTCCGGACCGGGCATACAGCCCCGCAGGAACCCTGGTGTCACGACGCCAGGCCGGCGCGGTCATCAAAGACCCCCAGGCGGTTTCGGAAAGAGCGTTGCGAATGGTTCAAGAAGGGGTTGTCATCGCAGCCGACGGGTCGACCATCCCGCTTGAAGCCCAAACGTTATGTGTCCACGGCGACAATCCCAAAGCGGTAGACCTTGTGCGCAGCATTCGAGAGACGCTCGAAGCCGATGGGGTGGCGGTAACCCCCATGGGAAAGGAATCATAAGCGCTATGCAAAACGGTCTGTTTGAAAAAGCCCGCTTTCGCACGGCCGGTGATCGCGGTCTTCTGGTAGAATATGGCGATGTCATCGATCCGGCGGTAAACAGCAAAGTTCGATCCATGGCCATTGCCATCGAAGACAACCCCCTCATAGGCGTAAGCGAAGTCATTCCAACTTACCGCTCTTTGTTGATGATTTACGATCCCGCGATGACTGCTCCCGCCGAACTTCAGAAAACGCTTGAATCATTGGAGGCCCGTCTGGGGGACATAAAGATTCCACCACCCCGCACCGTCGAAATCTCCGTCTGTTATGGGGGTGAGTTCGGGCCGGACATTGACACGGTTGCCGATACCAACCGGCTGACCGTATCAGACGTCATCGAGCTACATTGTAAACCGGAGTACTTGATCTACATGGTGGGTTTTACGCCGGGCTTTCCTTTTTTAGGGGGGCTTTCCGAAAAGCTGCACACCCCCCGTTTGGAGACACCGCGCACGCTTGTACCGGAAGGGTCGGTGGGGATTGCCAACAATCAAACCGGCATTTATCCGATCGCCAGCCCCGGCGGTTGGCAGCTGATCGGTCGCACCCCGGTCAAATTATTTGCTCCCCGACGGAAACATCCATTCCTTTACCAGGCCGGCGATCGCATCAAATTCAAACCGATCTCCACCGAAGAATACACGCGACGGGTTGAAAAGGAGGCTGAGTAATGGAGGTATTTTCGGTACTGACACCGGGGGGTTACACAACGATTCAGGATGAAGGCCGCTATGGTTACCAGCAAATGGGCATTCCGGTATCCGGCGTCCTGGACGCGTTCGCCTTCCATTGCGCCAATCTGCTGGCGGCCAATCCGAAAAACAGCGCCGTTATAGAGATCACTGTGATGGGTCCGCGCCTTGAAATTCTGGCGCCGGCCGATCTGGCAGTGACTGGCGCCGACATTAAGATGACATTGAATGATCAACCCATGCCAACCTGGACCTCATTTAGCGTCCAGCCGGGCGATATACTGGACATTCAGCAGGTCAAGAGCGGCTGCCGGGCTTATCTGGCTGTCAGCGGCGGTATCGAAGTGCCCGCTGTGATGGGCAGCCGATCGACTTACGTCGGAGCAAACATCGGTGGCTACCAGGGGCGAGTGTTGAAAGCCGGGGACCTCATCAAATGCGGTCAGGGCAAACGTCTGGGCAACCCACGGCAGATGCCTGCGGATCTGATACCCGCATATCCTCCTGAACTGACCATCCGCGCGATCCCCGGTCCACAGGATGATTTTTTTAAGGAAGGCCTGGAGGTTCTCTTTCAGTCGAATTTTATGGTCAGTACCAAGGCTGACCGCATGGGTTACCGGCTGCAGGGGCCGCAGGTTAAAATCCACAAAGGGATGCCCAAAAGCATCATCTCAGAACCCACCATGCCGGGAGGCGTACAAATCCCGGCAGACGAGCAGCCGATCATTTTAATGGTTGAGCAAACGGTTGGGGGCTATACCAAGATTGTGACCGTTATCTCGGTGGATTTGCCCAGGGTGGCTCAGGCCACTCCCGGAGACACCATCCGTTTTGAACGGGTTTCCCTTGAAACGGCGCATGCCCTCTATCAGGAGCGGCAAAAAACACTGTGGAATATAGAAGCGAAGCTATCAAGTAACTGAAGATGCACCAGACCCATACGGTTGGGTGTAATTGCAAAAGTATGTTGTTGAACGAAATCTTGAATTAAAAACAATCTTTGCGCCTTTGCGTCCCACGCCCGCCATCGCGACCCTGCCCGCCTCGCCTTGCTCGCATGGCGGGCGG
>CAZJHF010000208.1:0-7354 GCA_964545505.1 uncultured Desulfobacterales bacterium
ATTTTCAAAAAAACCTGGCAGACTTCTATTGTATTGAACTGGGCCGAATTGAAGACGCCCTTAAAATATACGTCAGCATTCTGGCAACCGACCCGCAGGATGTCGAAACCCTGATGGCCACAGCCCAGATCTGCAAAGCATTGGAAAAGCTCGATGACGCCAGAGATTTTTTCAATCAGGTTTTGCAAATCGAGCCGTGGCATGCAGAGGCTCGCAAGCATGTAGCCGAAATAGAAGAGCAAATGTCAAGGGCGCAAATAGGTGCCGAATCGGCAGAAGACGCCTACCACAAACTCCAAAAGAAATTGAACGCCATGTCACCGGCCGAAGCAATTGTGGAACTTAAAAAACTCATCGAATCTTACCCCGATTTTGCAGTCGGGCACAATGATCTTGCTGTCTTTTATTATAACACCGGCAATAAAGACGAGGCCTTGCATCATTACCAGCAGGCCGCGCATCTGCAACCTGAAAATCTAACGCTGCAGAAAAACCTGGCGGACTTTTTGTTCGTCGAGCAGGGCAGGGTGGAGGAGGCCCTTCAAATTTATGTGGACATACTGGAAACATATCCTGCTGATGTTGAAACCCTGTTGATTACCGGTCATATTTGCGCGGCGCTTAAAAAGTTTGATAATGCCAAAGACTTTTACAAACGGGTTTTGGCTTTAGAGCCCGACAACGAAGATGCCAGCCAAAATCTGAATGCCATAAATAACCGACAAACCGAGCTGTCATCTTCCCAGACTGGTGCCATAGACGATATGAGCGTTTCAAGCACCAAAGTTGAGGCAATGGATCTGAATTCAGAGGAGTCTGAAAACACAGATACTGAAGACAAAACAAGCGTATCAATTATTGTCAGCCTGGATGGAATCCAAAACCGCGTAAAAGAGTGCCTGAAAAGCATTCAAGTCCACACCGCAGCGCCATATGAAATACTGCTTATCGATCGGGAGGCCGCGAAAGGCATGCTCAAATGGGCGCAACAAATCGTAGAGAGTAACGACCATTACCACCTCATTGCGTGCACCCGGCAAGCGGGCTGGGCCGAGTGCATCAACCAGGCTGTTGAAAAAGCAAACGGTGACCTTATCGTTTTGATGCACAATGATGTGGTGCTGCCTGAGGGCTGGCTAAACGCTTTTTTGATGGGTATTAATTTTGAACCGAATACCGGCGTTGTCGGTCCAATGTCGAACCGGACGACGGGCATCCAGCAGGTTATCCAAACAGATGAATCTGACAGAACTGATTTCGAAGCCGCGGCAGCAGAGTTTTACGAACAAAACCAGTACAGAAGGGTAGCGATGCCCAAACTATCAGATGTCTGCCTGGTTTTCCGGCGCGAGTTAGTCGAAAAAATCGGAAGTTTTGACAAACAATTTGTTTCCGCAGAAATCGGTGTCGAAGATTTTTGCAACCGGGCGGCGGCAGCGGGCTATCAGAATTGGGCCGCCGCTGATACCTACGTCTATCATTACGATCGCCATAAAATCAAAAAGAATGCAGCAACGAAAAATTCAGCCGGAGCCGAAGATCGCAAGAAGGTGAAAGAAAAATGGAGTGGCATGCCAAACACGGAAGCAGGTGCCTTTCAGACGGTTCAACTTCTAGCAAAAGCAGACGAACTCAGTCAGAAAGGTCAGGTTGATCGGGCTGTTGAAATCTTGCTGGTAGCCATCGGGACACAGCCGCAAGAAAAATGTCTGTATTTTACGCTCGCTGAAGTTTTAATCGCAGCCAAAAGATTTCAGGATGCCAAAGAGGCTTTAAATGAAATGCCGCCGACCAACGGGGATCCGGAACCGCAAATGCTCGAATTGCTGGGATATGCTGAAGAAGGCTTGGCAAACTATGAAGCGTCCCAGACCTGCGTTGAACAAGTGCTGGTCATTAATCCACAACACGCACCGGCCTTGAACCTCAAGGGCATTCTGGATTATCACAACGGCGACCGCGATTCAGCTGAAAAACACTTCAAGCAAGCAATTAATGCGGATCCCGGTTACGGGGAGCCTTACACCAATCTGGGAATGCTGCAACTGGAAGCCGAGCGGCAGGCAGACGCGCTGAGGTTTTTTGAAAAGGGCTTTCGGCTGACCCCCACAGACGCTGATATTGCTGCTAATTATCACAGCTTGGTTGCGGAAACTGCCGGCTATGAAAAAGCAGAAAACGTTGCAAGCGAAGCAGCGACCCTGTACCCGAACAACCAGAAGATAAAATATATGCTGATCGATTTTCTGGTTCAGCAGGGTAAATATGAAATGGCGATGCCTGAAATTGAGGACACCATCATCGAATTCGGTATTGAAGACGGCATTCTGGCGGCTGCTTTGAAGTTCAGAGGAAAAATAGGGCCAATGACCGTTGACAAGTCCGCGAAAAAGGCTCCGGTGTCCGTGTGCATGATCATTAAAGATGAAGAAAAGTATTTGGCCAGATGTCTGGCCAGCGTTAAACCGATCGTCGATGAAATGATCGTGGTGGATACGGGTTCCACTGATCGATCCAAAGATATTGCCGTTACATTTGGCGCCCGGGTTTATGATTATGAGTGGGATAATGATTTTGCTGCCGCCCGCAACTTTTCGATTTCCAAGGCATCGGGTGAGTGGATTCTAATCCTGGACGGAGACGAAGGGATTTCGCCTCTGGATTATGACCCGTTCAATAAAATTGTCATCAAGAAACCCAAGGCACCCGTTGCATATAGTATCACCACCCGCAATTATAACAAACTGGCCAACATTGTAGGCTGGGTGCCCAATGACGGGAAATACCCCGCTGAGGAAGCCGGCATCGGATGGCTGCCGAGTGAAAAAGTCAGGCTGTTTTACGGTAAGGATCAAATCTGGTTTGAAGGCGCGGTACATGAGCTGGTCGATCCGGTGTTGAAAAGAAATAGCATTGAAATCCGAAAATGCAGCATTCCAGTGCACCACTACGGACGGCTCGATCAGGCAAAGCTCAACCGCAAAGGCGAAATTTATTTTGAAATCGGCGAAAAGAAGCTGCTCGAAATGGGAGAAGATGTTAACACCCTTCGAGAGCTGGCGATTCAGGCCACCATTCTGGAGCGCAACCAGGAAGCGCTTGATTTATGGCAACGGTTGCTGGCCTTAAATCCTATTCCCGAACTGGCCGCTATCGCCTATGTGAATATGGGGACCGTTTACAGCCGGCTCGAAGAATTCGAAGCTGCCCTGGATGTGGCCCGAAAAGCGCTTAGGTCTAAATCGAATCTAAAAGAAGCCCAATATAACTGCGCCGTGGCCGAATTGCACTGCGGAAATGCGCCGGCAGCCCTCACGGCCCTTGAGGACCTGTTGAGCGGGTTTCCCGATTACCCGCCGGCGCGGTTTATTCTGAGTGTAGCTTACTGTTGTGTGGATCAAAAAGACAGAGGTCTGGGGGGCATTCGAAATCAAAAGAATACACCTGTGGGTATCCATCTGGCAATTCCATTTCTTGAACTCGGCCAGAGTCTGATTGCAGCCAAACAGATTCCCTATGCATTAGCAGCTCTCGGGGCGGCGATTGAATGTGATATCATCAGTAAGGATATTTTAGATCTATTTGCCGAATGTATTAAAATGAAAGACGAAGTCCGAAAACTGTCAGAAATCACGCCAACCGCGTCAGCAGAACCCCGTTCGACAACATTTGAAAATTTACCCCACTAGTGATTTTTAGAAAAAAGCGCGGTCATAATTGGTGTCCGCCTGTGAAAAACCGTATAGGTGAATTCTAAAGTGGATAATTCCAAAGAAGCTGCAGCTGAGCATTTGACTTCAATTCTGCAACGCGGTTTAAGCTATCATGAGCAAGGTGATTTAAAGCAGGCCGAAGAAAATTACCGCAAAATTCTGGATGTTATGCCCATGCATGCGGATGCGTTGCATCTGCTGGGCGTGCTCTCAAATCAAAAGCAAGACCATGTAGCAGCCATTGAGCTCATTGGCCGGGCTATTCAAATTCTTCCTCAGCATCCCATCTTTCTCACCAATCTGGGTAATACCTTGCGCGATAGCGGTCGCTGCGAGCAGGCCATTGCCGCTTATCAAAAAGCGCTCGAAATAAAGCCCGATCTATTTGAAACCCTTATCAATATGGGCATTGCCTACGATCAATTGGATGACTTTGACAGAGCGGTGTCTGCCTATCAAAAGGCCATCAACCTCTGGCCCGATAGCGCCGAAGCCTATTACAATTTAGGCAATTCCTTTAAAGAACAGCACCTTGACGACAAAGCCATTGATTGCTACAGGCTGGCCATTGCCATCAATCCGATCTTCGTTGAAGCACATTATAATCTGGCCATTGTCCTGGAGCGCCAAGCGAATGATGAAGCAGCGATTGATACCTTGAAACAGTGCCTGCGCATCAATCCGCAATGGGCCGAGGCTTACAATAATCTAGGCAATTTGTATAAGCACCAGGATATGCACGACCAGGCCATATCCAACTATCGAAAAGCCGTTCAATTGAAACCCCAGCTCTATACTGCCCAAAACAACCTGGGCAATGCGCTCAAAGATATGGGCTGCTGGGCCGAAGCGATCGCCTGCTATCAAAAAGCGCTGCAATTTCATCCGCAATATGCCGAAGCGCATCTGAATTTAGGAATCACACTGGCCGAATCCGATTGTCCGGACGAAGCTGCAAATCAGTTCCAGGCAGCAGTTCGCATAAACCCGGATTTTGCCGAGGCGCATAATTATCTGGGGATAACACTGGCGGACCTCGGTAAGCGCAGTGAGGCCATTGATTGTTTTGAGAGGGCTATCGAGATCAATCCAACCTACAGCGAGGCCTATCGTTATCTGATCTATCAATTACAGTATGTCTGCAACTGGCCCCGATTGAAAACGGTTTGCCGAAGATTGGATCAAATAACCGATCTAGCGGCTGATAGCCATCCGGTTGTGGCTGAGGCGCCGTTTATCCACATGGCACGGCATACGGATCCGGAGCGACAACTCATCAATGCCAGGTCCTGGTGCCGAAAAGTGATGCAACCCTGGCAGAACGGTAAACCGCTGTTTTCATTTGACCGACACCGCTTGAAGACCGGCAAGCTGACCATTGGTTACCTTTCCGGCGATTTTCATAATCATGCGACGACTCATCTGATGCGCGGTGTTTTTGGCCTGCATACGCGGGATAAACTGCAGATTAACTGTTACTCATATGGCCCGGATGATAACAGCACCTATCGAACTCAAGTTCGCCAGCAAAGTGATCAATTTGCTGACCTGCAGAAACTGTCGCAAGTTGATGCCGCCCGACGTATATATGCCGACGGGGTCGATATTCTCGTGGATCTAAAAGGCCACACCAAGGGCGCCCGGCTGGGCATTCTGGCATGTCGCCCGGCGCCCATTCAAGTCCATTACCTGGGGTTTCCGGGCACCACCGGCGCTGATTTCATTGATTATTTGATCACCGACAAGATTGTGACACCATTTGAACATGCGCCTTATCACAGCGAAAAACTGGTCTATTTGCCCCACAGTTATCAGGTCAATGATCGACAGCAAAAAATCGCTGCACTTGATTGGACCCGCAAAGAACTGGGATTGCCGGACAAAGGATTTGTATTCAGCTCATTCAATCTCCCTTATAAAATTGATCCCTTGATGTTTGATTGCTGGATGCGTATTTTAAAGCGGATGCCGGGGAGTGTCTTGTGGCTGTTCAACGCAGGTACGGAAACGATTCACAATCTCAAGCAGGAAGCCAGGGGCAGAGGTGTCGACTCCCGGCGACTGGTGTTTGCTGACAAACTGCCCAAGGCCGACCATCTGGCGCGTTTGCAGATGGCAGATCTGGCGTTGGACACGCGAATCGTCAACGGACACACCACCACCAGTGATACACTGTGGGCGGGTGTGCCGGGAATAACCCTTCAGGGTGAACATTTTGCATCGCGGGTTTCAGCCAGTCTGCTGACGGCCATTGGGCTGCCGGAATTAATTGTGGAGAATCTGGATGCCTACGAGTGGCTGGCTGTTCGGTTGGCCACCCATCCGGCCGAACTTCAAAAGATCAAAACCCGATTATCACTAAACCGTTTGACAATGCCTTTATTTGATACGTCTCGGTTCATCAAGAATTTAGAAGCTGCTTATCTAAAAATGTGGTGGTTGTTCAGGGAGGGTCAGGCACCGCAGCAATTTGAAGTCGAAGAAGATTAAGCGGATAAAGCGCTTTTCATACAGCAAACCCGGCATTAAAAATGGCCTCTGCAAAGAGGCCTTTTTTTTGGCAGTTAATGCCTAACCATAAAAATTGCATATATTTGTACAATTTTATCGATAAGGTGGCTTATTGCGAGGATCCGCGTAAGCCAGCGGCCAGATTATTATTGATATTGATGACGATATTGAGTTTTTCAGGCTCTGGAAATGCCATGGTTTCAAAAAGACGTCGGTCGATAAAGGCAGCCAGGCGCAGTATATCCAGGCGTAATTTTTTGGGCATCTCGTGATCGTCACGTGAAAGTTCGCTTTGGAAAATACTCCAGATACGCTGGTTGTACTTCAGGGCTTCGTCCAATCTATATTCCCGGTCGGGGGCATCCCAGTTGTCCTGGCATTCTTTGAGCTTGACGGCGGCTTTGGTGAGCACGGCGGCTTCGATTTCACGGCCGGAGCGGGTGGAGTTTTCGACGCTTTCATATGACTTCAGTGAGTGGGCCTGGGTCTGCATGCTTTAGAACCTCCTGTTCATAAGTGATTAATTCACGGGCTAGTTTCAAAGCCCGATAGTAATTTCCGATCAGAATCTGTTCATTAATTTCATCGATGTGGCCGGTTAGTCGCGGGATCACATCTAATAATTCTTGCACCAGTTTCCAATAGGTGTGCTGGTGATCGGTTAAATTCTCAGAATCGATATACATCAGCTGGATAACGAAGTAGATCTGACGGCAATGGGATGTTGCATCCGTCTCACAGAGTATATCTTTTTGGCGCAGAACGGGAACGCTGTTTTCAATGATCAGATCGCTATTTTTCGTGTTGCCGTTGGTAACCACGGCTCCACCGACAATCATTTTTTCATTTGGCTTTAAGGTAATTTTGAGTGCCATTTTAAGCTGTCCGTTGATTCACTATTAATACCGCTCCTGGCACATAAAGGGTCCTCTGTTGATAAGAAAATGGGCTGAGGGCAGGGCTTGTGTTCAGGAGTTAGGTCTGAAGGGGGATTGCTCCCCCTCCAAGTCGGCTATCTGTTAGAATAATCTCAGAACGCCCTGGGCGGCCTGACCTGCCAGACTCAATGAGGTCGTACCCAATGCCTGACGCGTTTGCAGCATCAGCATGTTGGCGCCTTCCTCATTCAT
>CAZJHF010000209.1:0-7353 GCA_964545505.1 uncultured Desulfobacterales bacterium
CAACATTTTATTCGTGCTGGCGGCAGTGCCGGCTTTTTTCCTGCCCGCCGATGTTTCCATGATTCAGTTGATATTAAACAGAAAAGATCCCCTCCCGCTGGTGGCGGGGGTCGTCATGATCCTGCTGTTGCTTCCCTATTGTGCGGCGTTGATTATTGACGGGGCCAGCAGCACTTTTATCTACTATCGATTTTAAGCGAGCCGTGAAAAAGATATTATCCATCATATTTGTCTTGATTTTATTTACCCCGGCGGCGGTCTGGCTGGCGCGCCTGGACTTCGACATGCAGGTGGAACACATCGGTCTTAAACCGCCCCGATTCGACGGGCGAGCATTGCTCAATAACGACTATTATCGCTCTTTTGACCAGTATTTAAATGACAGCTTTGCCATACGCGATCCGCTGCTTTTTGCCAAAAGATGGCTGGATTATCACCTTTTTAAAATGACCGACACTGTCGCCGTGCATGTCGGCCGGCAGGGGTGGCTTTACAGCCGCAAATCCATCGAGGACTATCAAAAACAGGCCTGTGATGATCAGTTGCTGATCGATCGGATGGCCCTGGAACTTCACGCCCTCGATCATATTCTTGCATCTTCTGGCCGCCAGTTTGTTTTTACGGTGGCACCCAATAAATCCAGCATTTATCCCGAGTATCTGGGGTTCATACCCTCGGGTGGGTCCTGCGGTCGCAGCCGCTATGATTTGCTCCTGGAAGCCTTTGCGCGTCATCCGCTGAAAAACTTTATCAGGCTTGAAAACCGGTTGCTAAATGCCAAAGCTGCAAACAAATGGCTCTATAATCCCAGCGGTACCCATTGGAATGACCTGGGTGCCCGAGTTGCGGCCAGGGCGATTCGGGAACAGGTGCTGCAGGATGTTGCCCATCAACGGGCTTTTGATCACCTGCAAAATAATACGGGACATCATGTTGATCTTGCCAGGCGCATGCTGGGATTGTTCACCGAGGTCGAGGATAATGCCGTCATTCGGCTGACATCCTCAAAAGCCTTTGCTCGTCCGGACGCAGTTTTCTACGGCGACGGCTATTCCAAAAACCTGGCACCTTACCTTTCGCAAATCTTTGGCAGGCTTGAGGTCATACAAGCTGACCGTGTACCGTCAAGGCCCTACAACGAAGATTTGAAAGCCGCCGATATAATTTTGTTAGAAACTGCTGAATCCCACCTGGGGATGATACGCCTTGATGTCGATCAAATTTATACAACCTTTGCGGCCGATGCCCTGCTCCCGGTAAGTTATCGTCTTGATCTTGATGCTTTTGTGCCCCAGGCAAACATTTCGCTCAACAAACGGACTGCGGTCCTGGAAATAAAATCAGTTGGGGAGCCATCCCGCTTTGCAGTCAAGTCCCTTCCCGGTTCAGACGTTCAGGTTTTCAGGCTGTTGAAGCTAATCGTTGAAGCACCCCATTCGGATACCATGACCTTCAAATTCAAAACGGATCCGCCCCTGATTATACGCAAAGCGTTCCGGCCGGGGTTGACAGCGTTGTATTTGCCCCTGCCCTTTGAAAAGGCACTGTCTTTGAGCATTAATCCGGGCAACAAGGCCGGGGTGTTGATGCTGCAGTCGGCACAGATACTGACCTTTGCGGAGCTGCGTGCGACCACCGAACCGCGACGTTTAAAAAACCTGCTTGCCAAATGGCCATCCGATAGAAACATCGCCATGGCAAAACTGAATTCAGAGGCTGCAAACGCAGCCAATCCCGCCCCTCTACCATCAGGATCGAAAGTAAACTTGCAGGATTCGGCTGAAACGGCGCAACCGGATATGCCGGTTAGTGCACTAAAAGCAGCATTTGATGAAGTTTTCGCCAATCAAGAAAAACGCTTCATTAAAAACACCCGCAGGACATCAATTACCGTCCCCTCCCCTACCGCCAGCAACGTTGAAGAAACAAAAAAGGACGCCGATCGAAAATTAGCGCCTGAAGAAAAAGACGCCCAGATCACCGCAGCCAAATCGTTTACTGTCCAACCCAGAAGAACCTTCGACACTTCAAAAGATGGGGCTGCTAATGAAAAGGACCCCAACCGGGTAGCAACAATCGCAGCGACACCGCCATCGGCTTTAGCGGCCATCACATTGACCGACTTTGCAGAAGGACGCATTTTCCAGCGGCAGGGAAATAGTGCCGATATCGTCATTTCCGGCACCTACAGCGGACCGTTGCAAGCCATTGAGGCCAGAGTTACCCGCAGCGACACACAGGCACAAATTGTTCCCTGGACAGTGATTGATCCCTCCCCGGCAAACGGGATTTATGTGGGCCAGCTGGACAACGTGCCCCAGGGAGGCTGGTACAACCTTCAGGTTCGCAGTCAAAGCAACCATCGTATTATGGCAAATGGCAAACACCGCTGGGGGGTGGGGATGCTGATCGCCTGTTTGGGACAATCGAACATGAATGAGTGGTTTCACACCGGCAAGGATTTAAAAGCGCATTCTCTATTGCGCAGATTCAGTGCCAAGGGGTGGTCGCGGTTGGATACAACCGGCAATGCGGCCATCGCCTTCGGCAACCGGATTGTTGAACAGCTGGGGATCCCAATCGGGCTTCTGGATTTTGCCGTTAACGGTTCCGGATTACGCAAAGAAGCCGATTGGGGAACGGGCTACTGGACAAGCACCGCCCCGGGTTCGATCTACCATCGCTTTATCAACGGCGTATATACAGTCGGCGGCATGCTGGAATATGTCATCTGGATACAGGGAGAAGCAGACGCCGCCAAGGGCACCGTAACCCAGAAAGAGTATGCCGTTTCATTGGCGCATTTTATTGAAGACCAGGTGAGAAACGACATTGCCAATGGATCGCAGCGTGAGCAGTTACCATTTTTGGTTGTCATGATGATCAAGCGTCCCGGCGGCAAGGACAAACCCCACCAGGCCATCCGTAACGCCCAAAAACAGGTGGTCGATAACATTACCGATTGTTACCTGGCAGCCACCACCCTTGATTTAAAAAACCACGGACGGCAGCATCTGACACCCAAAGCTTACATTGTGATGGGGCAGCGGGTAGCGCAAGCGGTTTTACATATTGTGGGAAAAGAAGCCTACCATCGGGGTCCGCGGGTCGTCGGTGCCAGACGAATCGACGACACAACGGTTGAAATTAAAATTCAACACAACGGCGGCAATGATTTCATGCCGCTTACCGGCATCAGCGGGTGGGAAATCATCACGGACGGTCGGCCGGTTGCGATTAAAGAAGTCTATCGCCATGATGCTCGTACGATTCGAATCGTAGCCGGGCAGACACTCAGCGGACAGGCATCCATTCACTACCTGTATGGTGCCATGCCGGATGTCAAATATCCGGTTCTGGACAACTCTCCCCTATCCCTGCCTCTGGAAGAATACCAATCAGAAATCAATTGAATCTTGCCTATTATGGCTTACCTTTAGCATGGCATGTTCAACTGCAATTGATATAACCCCGAGATGAAATGGATGATCACGTGAAAAAACAGTCAAATACAAAAGACCGTTTTAAATCGGCCCAAAAACAATGTCTGACCCTATTTTTGATAGTATTGGGTTTGACGATCTCATGCGGAAATACCCAATCAATGGAGAATTCCAATATGGTTGCCCAGCAAAAGAAATACAGTATCGGTTGTGCACCCACGGCACCGGATGCAATGGGTCCTTTTTATAAACCCAAGGCCCCTTTGCGGAATAGTGTTGGGAAAGGTTACGAATTAAGGGGTGTGGTAATGTCGACAAAAAATTGCGCGCCCATCCAGCAGGCGCGTATCGAATTATGGATGGCGGGTCCGGATGGAGAATACACGGATGCTTACCGCGCAACCGTTATGCCCAATCAAAGCGGAGAATACTATTTTGAATGCCATTTACCGCCGTCTTACTTTAACCGTCCACCGCATATTCATATGCGCGTGAGCGCCAGTGGTTTCAAGACGCTGGCCACGCAGCATTATCCGGAGGCGGGCTTAAAAACAGGGATGCTGGATCTGGTATTAATCCCAGAGTAACGCGGTAGCCATAAGGCAGCATCTTCCTTTTCCAGGACAATATTTAACGTATTGTCTGCAATCTGATAAATGCTGCCGCGGGGATGAATGACAGAAAGATATTCCTCGTCTGCCTCAGCGCCCGGATATCAACACCGTTTTTATTATCGATTTCATTCACAATCACTGCAAGGGCCTTGCCCGGCGATATCAATCAAATACGTTTCCCCCATATTGAGCATCCGCAATTCCATGTTCTCAGGCGGCCTCTGATCCCAGGCATATTGCAGCCTTCGCGGCGGCTCCAGTATGTGTTCCATGCTGATGATCCAGGTCCCCCAGCCCCAGGGTATAAAAACGCGGCATTCTAAATCCTTTGCAGCCTGAATGGCATCTTCGGGAGTAAAATGTCCGTAGCGCCAGTACCAGGAGGCAATCGGCATCAGGCAGATATCGACCGCCCCCACCCGGCTTTTGATATCTTTAAAAACAGCACTGTAGCCGGAGTCACCGGCAAAGTAAATGCGATAACCGCGCCATTCAAAAAGCCATCCGCCCCATAGGGTTTGATTGCGTTCATGCAGGGAGCGGCCCGAGCCGTGATTGGCCGGCAGAAAATGGAGGGTCAGATCGCCGATCGTATCCCGGGTATACCAATCCATCCCGACCACATTTGCATATTTCCCGGGAAACATATTTTCAACCCCGTGAGGGACATAATAACGGGTGTGTTCAGGCAGTTGTCTAAGGGTGTTGAAGTTCAGGTGGTCGAGGTGATCATGGGAAATCGCCACGATAAGCATCTGGTTTTTCCCGGGGCTTTCAGATTCTCCGAAAAATGGCATATCTTCGACAGCAAGCGGCGATTCGGCATAAAGCGACCCGATTTCGCTATATTTTCCAAATCGGCCGGCCAACCCATCAAATTCCTCCAGGAACGGATCAATCAGTATCTGGTATTTTCCACCAAGCTGGACCCAAAAAGCCGCATGTCGCAGCCAGGTGATCTGGACATCTTGGGTCGGGTGCCGCAGGGTATCAACATCCGGTTCAACCGTGTAATCGGAGGGATTGTAACCCCGTGTTCGGTCGATATCGCCACCTCCGGGTTTTTTGAGCAGCCGATATGTATGCGGTTTGCGCTCGTGCGGTTTGAGAAAATCAATATGGTCGTACTCGGTTTGCTGTCCCAACCCGTACTTGGATGGGAACAGATTTTTATAGTACGTGCGCCGGCCGTCCCAGTCATCAAGCGTCTCGTTTTTGATAACCCGCCGTTGGGTGATACACCCACCAACAGCCGAAAGGATTGCTATAAAAAAAGACAACTGTATTAGACATCGAATAAGCGGCTTAGCGTTCTGCCATTTATTTAGATTCGGGGACATATAATCTAGATGACATTTGGCTTTGTGTTCATTGTGAGCCTTACTGAATAGGCGCGGACAAGCGCATCAGAATCGTATTTTAAATACGGTCCTCTCTGCGGGAATCGATGCAACACCGATGGTTCCTTTATGAAGTCGAATAATCTGTCGCGACAGGCTTAATCCAATACCGGAACCTTCCGGCTTAGTCGTAAAAAATGGAATGAATATACGCTCGGCAACCTCTTCCGTTATCCCCTTGCCGTTATCAATGACTTTGATGACCGGATTGCCCAGCCCATCGGTTACAGCCTTCAATTTTATTTTGGGATGCGATACGCCGTGGACTGCCTCGACGGAATTTTTGCACAGATTAATCAGAACCTGTTCGATCAGGGCCGGATCAGCCGTTATGCTAAGGCTTTGCGGATCGATTTCGCTTTTATACCGGATGGCGGTTTTTTTAATCTGATCGCCCATAAGGCTTTCAACCCTTTCAAAAAGATCTTTTACCTGAACGATTTTAAAATCCGGTTTGGGAATACGCGTCAGTTTCCGATAGTTATCTATAAAGGTAATGAGCCCTTTGCTGCGTTTTTCTATGGTTTTAACGGCATGACCCACATCGGTAATGACTTCATTGATCTCTTCAGGCACCTTGCATTCCGTGTCACCGTTTAGCAAACCATTCGCTGTTGAAGCTAAAGAAGCAATCGGTGTGATGGAATTCATGATTTCATGGGTGAGCACCCGAATGAGGTTCTGCCAGGATGTCATTTCCTTTTCTTCCAGTTCGCTCTGGATATTTTGCATGGCAACCAGAATGAGCTGTTGCTGTCGTAGGATGAAACCGGTTGCATAAATGGACAGTTGTAATAAATCATCGCCTTGCTTCAACTTGACCAGATCTTTATCGCCGGGTGAAATATTGCTGAGCTTATCCGCCAAGCCGGGACTTATGGATTCAATTTCATTTATATTTCCGAGTCGCGGAATTTTTAATAGTTTTTTGGCTGCATTATTAATGAGCTCCACGCGACCATCCGGGTTGAAAGCAATCAACGCAATGCCGACATGATCGATTATGGTCTGCAGGAACCGAAAGTGCTCCTCTTTTTCAATTTTTGCTCTCTGAAATTCCTGGGTTACTTCGCTGAAGGCCGTATTCAACTCTTCAAACCCGGAACCTTCTAATTGGGTTGTAAAGGACTGTGAAAAGTCAGAATGTTTGATGGAGAGTAAGAAACGGTTCAAATCCCGGTTGGTTTTAGTGACATACCGAATGAGAGAATAAATTTGATAGCCGATTGTCAGCCCCACAAAAATACTTGCGGCAATAAAAGCGGTTTTGACTAAAAGGGTGGCCAGCAGACAAATTGAGCCGCTCAACAACAGTACCCGCATAATGCAATTTACATCAAATCGTTTCATGAAACCGCTTTTTATTATTCGCTAAATTGTTGCCCAATAATGGCTTAATCTGAGCAAAAGCACAAACTCACAAATTTTATGGTTTTTTAATAATTCTTTGCGCCTTTGCGGCTTTGCGTGAGGCTTTCTATATTCCATACTTCTCCATTCGCCTGTACAGCGACGTCCTCGTCAAACCCAGCTCCCTGGCAGCATGGGATACATTGCCGGTGTGTTTTTTAAGGGCTTTTCGGATCACCGCTTTTTCAACCTCTTCAAGATTATAGTTGTCCAGGACAACCCCTTCAACTTCTTTTTCCGATGCGGGAAATAAAAAGTCGGACGGCTGCAGCATATGGGTTTCTGCCAGGATCACCGCCCGTTCCAATGTGTGTATGAGTTCTCTGATATTTCCCGGCCAGTGATAGCGCTCCAATTTTTTTAAAGCTGTTGTGCTGACGCTCTTGATACCTTTTTGATATTTGTTTGAAAATTTACCTAAAAAATGATTGACCAGCAGCGGAATGTCTTCCTGCCGATCCCGTAAAGGCGGCAGCTGAATTTCAA
>CAZJHF010000210.1:0-7339 GCA_964545505.1 uncultured Desulfobacterales bacterium
TCGATCGTGTCCAGCAGTTCACTAACAAGAGTCGATGGGGGCATGCGACTGTTGTCCTGAATGCTTTGTCCCACATAACTGATATAAAGCGTATTGCGAGCCGAGATGATGGATTCTAAAAACAGATACCTGTCGTCATTTCTACGGGAGCGGTCGCTGGGCCTCGGGTGTTGCGCGATTTTGTCGAACGAAAGCGGTTGCGAATCACGCGGGAACGCATCCGAATTCATGCCCATCAGACAGACGACCTTGAAGGGAATACTGCGCATCGGGAGCATGGCACAAAAAGTAACACCACCGCTCATAAAGCCAGAGGAAAATTGCAGCTTGTCCAGCTGGCGTTCCAGATAAAACCGAATGGGTTCGAATTCGAGTTTTTCAATGAAGGCCACATCCGCCTGGTGCTTACCCAGGTTATCCAGGATGGATCGTATACTTTTCAATTCGCGCTGGGTTTCTTCATCGGGCTGGAAAAAATCGTCGAGCAAGCGCTTAAAAAATATGCTCCAGGTGCGCAAGTCTTTGGCTCCGGTCAGTCCCCGGGCATATTGAAATACAGCATCGCTAAAATCCAAAAATTTGCCCAAACTATGAATATCGTTTCCCTCAACGGCATCATAGGGCAAAATACCATCGAACATTTGCTGGTGATTTCCCGGCATGGCATATCCCAAAAGCAGCTGGCGAATACCCGCATTCCAGGTGTTATCGGAAACCGCTGGAAGATCGAGCTTGCGACGATGGTTGGCATCGATTCCCCAGCGAATTCGTGTATCGCGAATCCAACGTCCAACAATTTCGATATCCCAGCGGTTGAGCCCAAATTTTTCGCGAACACCCGGTGCTTCAAGTAATCGCAGAACACGAGATACGCTGAACCGCGATCCCTTGAGCTGCAGAAATGCCGAAAAGCCGTCGATCAGGCGACCCTGCTCCCGGGCCCCACGGTCTGCTATGTTAAAAGGAATATTCGGACGCTCATCGATGACGGTATCAAAAACAGCCTGAATGTAAGGGGTGTAAATGTCAATGTCCGGTGTCATGACCACAATGTTTTTTGGTCGCAGTTGAGGGTCGGCTTCAAACATGGCCAGCAGGTTATCGTGTAATACTTCTGTTTCTCGCATGGGGTTGTGGCAGCAGTGGATTTGTATCGACGTATCCGAGGAATCGATCTCCAAAATTGGTGCCAGGATCGTTGCTGCTGTCATGGAATCGTTTTGAACGTTCAATCCGGATGGTAGCGGTCCGCGATTTCTTAAATTTAGAATATCTGACTGAATACAGCTCAGGAGGGTAGCGCATCCCGGGTCCTGATAATTTTCGCTCAACTGAAAATCAAAACTGCTGATCACGGTATGAAAATCCTTGCCATGCGTCCCCATGGATGCCAGCAAGCGGTTGCCCTCTTCCAGGTGCAGATCCGTGGCGACTTCAGCCGGATGTGAATACGTGCCTTGGATGCGCTGCATTTGTTTTTGGGAAACAATGTCGCCCCAGTACTCTTGACAGGGATTCAACAAATAGACATTGGCTTCAACAACCTCCGACAGCGCGGCAAATGTCTGCAGATGAAAAAGCGGCAGGTAGGAAATGCCAAACATAAAAAAGCGTTGCGGTAGATCCGGTAAATGCTCCGGACAGGTTTGAAGGTGTTTTATCACATTTCGCTGCTGACTGGCACGGTGTTGATTTTGCCCGCCAATTTGCAGCTGCCGCCAGAGCTCGGCCTGCCAATGGTCTTCGTCGTGTTCGGGATTTTTTCCCTGCTCCCAGCGAGTGATCATTTCAGGCCGAAACACCTGGTACTGATCGTAAAGATCAGCCAGTTTGCCTGCAATTTGCAGTTCCTTGAGGCGGGCGGTATCTTCGGTCAGGTAGGATCTCAGACCTTCAAAACCGGGCCTGATCTTGCATTCCGGAAGTGCTTTCATGATTTTAAACATCAAAACTTCAGGTTCCACTGTCGATGGCACTGCATCGTCCGGCAAGACCTGCTGTGCGATGTGATCCAAAAAGGTGTTGGGGAACGGAAAATGGATGTTGGCACAGATGCCGTTGTGGCGTGCGATTTCCTGGTATATCCAGCGTTCCATGCCGGCACTCTGGATGACGATAATTTCGGGTTTCAGCGTTTCTGACACAGGTGTTCTCAGCTGTTGCGCCAGTTGCACTGCCAGAATTTCGAGTTGATTGCTGGTAAAGATGTTCAGACCGGGCATGCGATTGTGTTTTTCCTTTTGGCTGCGGTGACCACAAATAAACGTTTAAGGCATGAAACGATTTAGAAACCGGAAGAAACGCATTTGCACGTAAGCCAGGATAACCGGGAATAGTAAGCGACGATCAAAAATAGGATTCTTGATGTTTGCCACCGCAGAGATATAATTGACGTGTTGGGCAACCGATACCGGACAACCCCTGGCATGAAGGTATCGCGATGATCTTTTTTTCAGTGCATGTACCAGGGCTGAAACCGTTTTTAGCAGCATGTCGTTTGAAGCTGTTTTTTTGACATTGACCTCGCTCACGGTTTTATATCCCCCTTTGATATTAACAGCTTTTTCGTCAATTTTGCCTTGCCAGCGGGTGCAGTCCCCGGCAAAAATGACGCGCTCATTTTCATCCAGGTCAAACGGTTGGTCAACCTTACCGACAACATAGCGCAATTTTCGCATCTGTTGGCCGACATCCGGATTAAAGCCGCGAAATATGTGCATGGCTTCTTGCAAGGCACCGGGACATCCGCCCTGGCAATATTCCGTTGCATGCGCTTCAGGGAATTTTCCCACCGTGCAGTTGAGTTTGCGGCTGCCGCTGAAATAATCATCAATGCGTTCGACACAGAATTTAAAATTGCGGGTGTGTTCCTGCACCGCCTCCAGCGGGTAATCTCCGCTAACATCAATCTGGTCCATCGTCAGCGGGCCATAGCCGCGTTGGGATGCGAAGCGTAGATGCGTCAAATCCTGCGGGTTGATACCGACCATATGGCATCCGACGGTGTCAACAGCGCATGAATTGGTCCCCAGCACAATGGCACCCAGTGAAAATGGCGTTGGCGTGAGCATCATTTTCTGGCCGGCAATAATGCCATCGATGGCAATAAATTTTGAGGGTATCACTTCCTGCAAATCGGCAATTTTATGCTCCAGAAATTGATTGTGATCCACCAGTCGATGGCGATCATCCTGCAGGCCAATGAAATTTTTGAGACTCAGCGTTAGCCGGCACCAGGGATGGGCTTTAAATTTAGGCAGATTGACAAGGAAATCACTACGGGCAACGGGTCTGGGAATGTAAACGGTATCCCGCAGCGCCTTGGGGTTTTTTAGCTTTACGGCCACCTGTCGGGACTCGTCAAAATAATAGGCTTTGACCCTATGCCGAGCAATGATTTCTGGATAGCCTGCATTTTTAAAATTAAAGCGCGTTGGCACCGTGATGCCGGAGCGTTCACCCACCGCAATTTCCTCAGGAGCTTCTGCCCGGGACTTTATGGCTGTAAGGACGCCATCCAAGAATTCCGCCCGTGTAAAGGCATGAGGGAAAAACTGCGGATGGGCCAGCACGACGTTTGGTTTTAGCAAAATTCGACCGGTCGGAACAACACCCAATTCAGCCATGCCGTCTTTGACGATTCCGGCAATCCGATCCGGGTCATACCCATCACAGCGCATGATCAGAACTTTGTGTTTTTGAGTCAAGGAGCAATCCCTCAATTACCCTGCAGATGTTGAATGAAAAACGGAAAGCGCATCAAAGGGGCCAGACCCTATTTACCCGCATCATAAGCGCGGATGGTTTTATTTGTCAAACCAGGCCCCATTTTAATGCAAATATGTGAATTTCTCTCTTGATTTTTATGCTGCAGTATCATATGGATTTTCTGGTCTGTGACTGCTAACCCCGAATGCAGGAGGTGCCATGGCAAAGGCGGGAAGTTCTGAAATAAAGAAACCTTTCTGGAAAAAAGCCATCAAACCCGCCATTTTCATAGCCCTCGGCATCCTTATCGCCTTTCCCCTGTTTAGCATATCCTATTTTACCATGGTGCGCACCTCCACGCCTGATTTTTGCGCATCCTGCCACGAAATAAAACCTGCGGTGGTGGCCTGGCGCTCTTCCACGCATGCCAATAATGCTTCAGGTGTTGTTGTCGATTGCATGGACTGCCACCTGCCTGCCCCCCAGGAAACCTTCGACTTTTTCTTTGCCAAGTCCTACCACGGCATTAAGGACGTGGTGATTCATTTTCTGAGGGGCGACTATGACCGGGAAAAAGCGCGCAATAGTGCCTACGCTGCTTTCGATAACAGAGAGTGCCAGAAATGCCATCGCAATCTGCTGAACATGCCCTATCAACGCGGTGCCATGCTGGCCCACCGCTCGGTTTTGTATGCCAGACCGGGATATGAAAAAAAATGCGTCGATTGCCACTATGACCTGGTGCATTCTGAAAGAGGTCTGGTGATGTTTCGCCAGACCCGCAAGGTGCCTTACCAGGCCAAAGGGCTCAGACAGCTTTAAATCTGATTTGGGGGAACGTTCTTATACCATAACACACCAAAAGAATTGAAAGGAGCAGGACTCATGAGGAGAACATTGCTGTTTTTCACCATCGGTTTGCTGAGCGTCGGTTTGATTGTCATTGCAGCCATGGCGCAGCAGCCCAATTTTGCCAAGGTCAAAGAATACCGCATCGAGCGCAGTGTCCCTCCGGAAGCCCAGGCCTGCATCGAATGCCACCGCACAACGACTCCTGGTATTTTCGCGGACTGGGCCAAGAGCCGGCATGCCAATGCCAATATCACCTGTCTGGACTGCCACCTCGTCCAGCCCGGTGACCAGGACATCGCCCAGGATCATGAAAAGTATTACAGCCGATCGGACATGCCCTGGGGCGAAGCCAAATACAAGATGCCCATTGCTTCAATCGTTACGCCCAAGGACTGCTCCCGCTGCCACCCGGATGAGGCCACCCAGTACAGCAAAAGCAAACATGCCAACACCATCGAGATCATATGGAAACTGGACCCCTGGCTGAACAAGGGGATGAACTCTGATAATGAGCGCAAGACCGGCTGCTTTAACTGTCACGGCACGGTGATCAAGATTGATGACAACGGCAAAATCGAGCCAGGCACCTGGCCCAACGCCGGTGTCGGGCGACTCAATTTAGACGGCAGCAAGGGCGCCTGCACGTCGTGCCACACCCGCCATCGGTTTTCGGTGGCCGAAGCCCGCATGCCGGAGGCCTGCGATCAGTGCCACCTGGGCCCGGATCATCCTCAGATCGAAATCTATGAGGAATCCAAACACGGTACCATTTATCATGCTTACAAGTCCGAGTATAATTTCAACGCGGCGGGCGGTACCTGGACGCCGGGCGTGGATTACCGCGCTCCGACATGCGCAGCCTGTCATATGTCCGGCTCCGGAAAAGAACCCACCAGCCACGATGTCACTTCGCGGCTCTCCTGGGAAACCCAGGCGCCGCTGACAGTGCGTCCCCAGGACTTCAAGCCGTTTCCATCCGGGACCAACTGGCAGGATGAACGCCAGAAAATGAAAAATATCTGCAGCGCCTGCCACGGCGAAGCCTGGATCAATGATTTTTATAATGGTTTCGACAAGGCCGTGGAAGAGTATAACGAGGTTTACTTCAAGCCGGCCAAGGCCAAACTTACTGAACTTTACGAGAAAGGCCTGCTGGACAAAACCAAGTTTTTCGATGAACGCTTGGAGGTCGAGTACTACGAACTGTGGCACCATGAAGGCCGACGGGCCCGCATGGGCGCGATGATGATGGCGCCTGACTACGCCTGGTGGCACGGCTTCTACGAGTGCAAGCTGCGTTTTGCCAACTACATGGAAGAGGCCAACCATCTGATTGAAACCGGCAAAAAAGCTTACGTCGCCAAGGATTTCCCCAATGCCACCGGAGATACCCAGCGACCCAAAGCCATATTCAAAGAATAGCAACTCGAATTTCCAAAGAAAAACCCTGCAGCCGATTCGGGCTGCAGGGTTTTTTTTGTTTTGGGATATAAAGTAAAAGCGATCTTAAAAATAGTAGATAACGCCCCCCCGCAAGAATGCGGGATTTCACATCTCATCTAAAAAGATTAAGGTGTTCAACAAAGCAAGGCGAAAACCAATTCAAAAGTGGAGCATGAAATCGTGGCTAAAAGCCACTCCCACGCACAATGGCAATCAGTGCAAGTTTGCTAGGCTTTCATTCAAACAACTTGTGGGAGCGGCATCTTGCCGCGATATGTGAGCATTTTGAATCGGTTTTACGCACACCTTAATCTTCATAAAAATAGATGTGTAATCCATTTAGCCTGGATAACGCAGCCATTGGGCGTTAGATGCATTTTAAAGATCGCTTTTTATTCCCAGCGGTTGTCCCCCTTATGCTCCAAATCAATGGTGTCGTCCTGCTCTCTTTTTGTCGGGGCGCGTTCATGCCGTGCGTGAATGGAGGTCAGGGTGCCCTTTTCGCCGATAAATGAATTTAACAGCCAGCTGATCAGGCTGATGAGCAATGATCCGGAGACGGCGGTCCAGAAACCGTAGACACCGAAACCCGGTATGATGCCCGAGGCCATTTTTAGCATAAGCGCGTTGATGATAAACGTAAACAGGCCCAGACTTAATATATTAATCGGAAGCGTCAGCAACAGTGCCACCGGTCTTAAAACGGCATTAAAAATTCCCAGCACAGCGGCCGCAAATACGGCCGAAAAAAAACCGCTCACGTGGATACCATCCAGCAAATAAGCGGTGGCCACAATGGCGGCTGTCGTGGTCAGCCATCGAATGATGATACCGGCCATTGACGCTATCCATTAAAAAAGCATCTCGATAGAATAGAAGAGATGCCTGAGTTGAAGGTTGCAAGCCCTTATCATTGAAGGGGTCATATCATCTGTGACCTTCTTTGATATCGTGATTTCCATGCCGGCGACCTTATTGACCGATGAAGGCGCCGTGAAAAAGAAATGCAAGCTTCTAATATGAGTCGTTAATTTTATCTCTAAGCAGATGGGAACATCTGAAGGTTACCACTCGCCGTTGATCGAGAAGCATGTCTGCTCCGGTAGCAGGGTTACGTCCGCGACGCCGGTTCTTTGCCTTGACGCAGAATTTTCCAAACCCGCTGATCAAAACATCCTCCCCTTTTTCCAGGGTACCTTTGACCAATTCCAGCAGTGTTTCAAGCATTTCGGCGGATTTGTTTTTAGGGTATCCAAGTTGCTCATGAACGGCATCAACTACCATTGCTTTTGTGAGTGCCATAGATCACCTGCTCCTCCGAAGCGTTAAGGACTTA
>CAZJHF010000211.1:0-5334 GCA_964545505.1 uncultured Desulfobacterales bacterium
TCAACGTTTTCATTTACGCTGCCCACTTCTCGTTAAACCGCCCTCACCTCTTAACCTTTGAACGCTGACCTCTGAACCTTTAGTTAGAATTTCTGCCGGGCATAGAATGTTTTCTGGGATGCCTCCAGGGCTTCCTTAAGGGTTAATATTTGCTGCTGCGACAGTAGCGGTAAAAATTTAAGAAACATTTCACCGGTCGCCACGGCATCGCCCATGGCGGTATGCCGCGCCAGAATCCGAACCCCCATCCGTTTGGCAATGGCTTCCAGGTTATGGTCTTCGTGGGATGGATGGACAACGGCTGACAACAATAATGTGTCCAGCACCGGGTTGACAAAGCGCACCCCGGACTGCTTTTCTTTTAGTTGCAAAAAACGCATATCAAACGCCGCATTGTGCGCCACCAGAATGGTGTCTTTTATAAAATCATGAAACATGGGCAAAACGGCATCGATGGTCGGCTGCCCTTGCAACATCTCGGGATGAATGCCATGAATCCGCACTGAAGTCCAGGGTACCGAACGCCGGGGATCCACCAGCTGTTCAAAGCGTTCATTTTGCAGCAAGCGGCCATTGACGACACGAATCGCTCCAACAGATATGATTTCATCGCCCTCGGTGGGATTCAAACCGGTGGTCTCAAGGTCAAATACGGTATAGGTCAACTCGGACAGTTTGCGATTCTCAAGTTCCGGATGATGATCGGCCTGCAAAAACATATCAAAATCATAAAACTCAGGGCGGCTTTCAGGCAGGATGGTCAACGAGCGTGATTTTTCAGGCTTGATCAAGTACAGAACCGGTAGAAAAAAGCGCACATAAGATGTGTTCTGCAAACTCCTGGACGCATACAGGCCGATTTCGCCATTATGGTGATCAATCACTTCCCTCAGGGTTAGCGAAAAGCCCTCTTTTTCAAACGACAACGGTTGCGTCTCCCAGGTCTTCAAGACATCAGCCTTTAGCGGGTGCCCCGACCAGAGCAAATCCAGACCGACAAACCGCCTTAACTGGGTTAAACGGCAGGTGATTTCACGCACACCGGTGTCCGTTTGGATTTGTTGAATAACAAACAGCAAAGCCAGCAAAAATGAAGACTGGTCAACATTAACGTAGTGCTCTGTGGTTAGATTATCGATATGCAAATCGATATTAAGGCTCTGGTGACACCTGGCCTGCAACACCTCAAACAGGTCGGGTACCGCAATCCGAACCAGAGGCCACTGATTAAACATGGCATGGGAAGACAGTGTTGGATCGCTCTCTAAAATATCACCAATGTTCAGCGACTCTTTGTGAATAATCTGTTTAAGGGTTTCAAGGCGATTGGCATCCATATCCGGATAGTCCAGTATCGTTTCTATGGCCGAGCGGATACCGGCAAAGGAAGCGCGAATACCGCGGGTAAAGGACTGTAAGGTGAGATTTAAATAATTTTGGGACTCAAGCTGCTGGGTAATATCTGTCAGGATCAAAATCAAACCGGAATAGTGCTTGCGGTAATCCAAAACCGGCACTGCCTCGACCCGCAGCAGGGTATTTTCAGCTCCCTGGGAGACAAAATACGAGACCACATCGGCTTCATCGTGCTCTATTTTGGCGATAATCTGATCGATGGTGTGCCGGATTAAATTTTCATCAAAAATTTCGAAAACCGAACGCCCCAGGCCGATAAACCGCATGGATTTTTCATGGCTGTTATCGCCCCCACCCGACACCAGCTGCTTTGCACGATTATTGTACAACAGTATCTGCCCGTCGGGGTTACAAACAATTATGCCTTCAGGCAGCTCCGACATGATCGCCGCCAGAATATTTTTCTCTTCCTCTGATTGGGCCCGGGCACTATTCACGCGCCCCTCGATATCTTTTAATAGGGATTCGTAATGCGCCGCCCCTTCATTCAAGCGATCACACAGCTGCTGAATCTCCGCGGCGCCGGCAATCTCAAAGCGATGGGAGGGATTGGTGGGATTAATGAGTGATATCTGTTCGGAGATTTTGCGCAGCGGCCGGATGTATTTGCGCAAAACAGCGTCCAGAAACAGAGCACCGGACAGGAGCAAAAGCACGAACAGAATAAGAAGCGGTCCGAGATGTTCTTTAATGATGCCCAGTAGAAAGGCCAGCGCTTCGGTAGATAGCTGAGTTTTAGACCAGACAACGAAACCAATGCAGATGATCAGCCAAGCTGCGCAAAATAGCGCAATTGCTTGCCAGAATTTAAGTCCCCGTCTTTTCATGCGTATTTTCTAGCAGCTCTTTGACCTTGGCAACAACTTCTGCATTCGAAAACGGTTTGATTATATAGGCGTCCGCCCCGAGTGCCATACCCTTGGCAATTTCAACCTCGCGGCCCTTGGCTGTCAGAAAAATAATCTTTACATTTCTAAAATCAGGATTTAAACGCACGATTTCACAGACTTCATAGCCATCAATTCCGGGAAGCATGATATCCAACAGGATGAGATCCGGCTTGTATTTTAAGATAATATCAAGCGCATCCTCGCCGTTCTGGGCAACAATGACGTTATAGCCCTGCTGCTCCATCAAAAATTGGATCGGAACGACAATGCTGGGCTCATCATCTACGATGAGTATTTCTTTGGGCATAGTGATACCACTTCATTCATTTTTGGCTTTAGCGTAGCCAATACCGGTGAGCGCTTCCTCCATTTCATTCAAAATAGAAGGATCATCGATGGTCGCCGGTACATTGTAAGGCGTATTGTCGGCGATTTTCTGAATAGTGCCGCGCAAAATTTTACCGGAGCGCGTTTTCGGCAGACGCTTGACCACCGTGGCAGTTTTAAAGGAGGCCACCGGTCCAATGCGATCGCGGACCATCTGGATAACTTCGGCGACAATGTCGGCCGGATCACGCTCAACGCCGGCATTCAGCACCAAAAAGCCAACGGGTACCTGTCCTTTGAGTTTGTCCTCAACCCCTAAGACCGCGCATTCGGCAACTTCCGGATGATCTGCCAGAACTTCCTCCATGGCACCGGTGGATAATCGGTGACCGGCGACATTGATAATATCATCGGTGCGACTCATCACAAAAACATAGCCTTCATCATCAATAAAACCGGCATCCGCGGTTTTGTAATATCCGGGAAATTCTTCCATGTAAGCCGCCAAAAAACCATTATCATTGTTCCACAGTGTGGGCAGCGTGCCCGGCGGCAACGGCAGTTTGGCTACCAGAGCGCCGATTTCTCCGGATGCAACCGGTTGGGTGTTTTCGTCGACCACCTGCAGGTTCCAGCCCGGAGCCGCTTTGGTGGGTGAGCCTTCCTTGACCGGAAAATGATGCAGACCCAGGCAATTGCCCGCTATGGCCCAGCCGGTTTCTGTCTGCCACCAGTGATCGATGACCGGAATGTTGAGGCTGTTTTCAGCCCATTTGAGGGTGTCCGGATCCAACCGCTCGCCGGCCAGAAAAAGTGCCTTAAAATTAGACAGATCATAATTATTCATCAGCTCCGCTTTGGGATCTTCGCGCTTAATGGCACGAAATGCCGTTGGCGCGGTAAACATGACTTTGACGTTATGTTCGGAGATCACGCGCCAGAAAACACCGGCATCCGGTGTTCCCACCGGTTTGCCTTCAAATACAATCGTGGTGCATCCTTTCAATAAAGGCCCATAAACAATATATGAATGGCCTACAACCCAGCCCACATCCGAAGCCGCCCAGTAGACGTCACCGGCTTCCACATTATAGACGGCGCCCATGGTCCATTTCAAAGCCACCATGTGTCCGCCGTTGTCACGCACCACGCCTTTGGGCACGCCGGTGGTTCCAGAGGTATACAGGATATAGAGCGGATCGGTGGCCGCCACCGGCACACAATCATGGGGTTGGGCTTTGGCCGTCACATCATTCCAATCCAGATCCCGCCCGTCAATCATCGAAGCGGTTTCCATGGGCCGCTGTTTGATAATACAATAATCCGGTTTGGCGTCGGCCATTTCAATGGCCCCGTCAATCAGCGGTTTGTAGGCAATAACCCGTTTGACTTCGATACCGCAGGAAGCGGACACAATCACCTTGGGCTTGGCATCGTTGATGCGCACTGCCAGTTCTTTGGCGGCAAATCCACCAAAGACCACGGAGTGCACGGCGCCGATACGGGCGCTCGCCAGCATGGCAATCACCGCCTCAGGGATCATCGGCATATAGATCAGGACCCGATCACCTTTGGATACGCCCTGGGCGGCCAGAGCGCCGGCAAACAGAGCCACCTCATCCCGCAGCTGGTTATAGGTGAATTTTTTAATGGTATCGGTAACCGGAGAGTCATATATTATGGCATTTTGCTCGCCCCGGCCGTTTTCGATATGATAGTCCAGCGCATTGTAGCACGTGTTCATTTGACCGCCGCTAAACCAGCGATAAAACGGTTTGTTGGTGTCATCCAGAACTTTGTCCCACTTTTGATACCAATGGCAGTCTTCGGCTGCCGCCCCCCAGAAACCGTTCGGGTCCTCAAGCGATTGGTTGTGGGCGATTTCATAAGGGTTTGCCATGATGGGCCTCCTTTAGGTCGTTCGAAATTAATTCGGGATTATTTTAAGATTAGTTTTATCAGTTGGCTCAATGTCAGACTTCAGGTCACGGGCTTAAATCAGCATTTCATACGCTGGTCTTCAAACCTGACACCTGACACCTGACATCCGGCCGTTTTGCCGGCACCGATATACGCTGTGGATAGATGGCATTGAAGCTGTTTTGCGATAGAGCCCCCCGCGCCGTTTGTTTCAAGAACTGCCTTCAGATGTTTGCACTTTTTGTTTTAAAAACTCCAGATGTCTGCGGATGCCTTTGTCGGTATTGGGTTCGTTGCTGAAAATGCGTTTTAAAAAACCGGGCGGATCATCGATTTCCGGGTCCAGCTCCAGCCCCTTTTCAAAGTCCGCAATGGCCTTTTCGTATTGCCCCAGCTGGCTGTGGGCAGACCCTCGATTGACAAAGGCATTGGCCAGAGTCGGATCGATTTCAATGGCTCTATTGTAATCCGGCAGTGCTTCTTCATACCGCTTCAGGGTACTGAGCGCATTGGCCCTCCCCAGAAAACCATCGGCCCGGGTCGGATCGATATCGATGGCACGATTGAAATTCTCGAGGGCACTTTCCGGCCGATTTAGATTGAGGTCGGAAACACCGTCCAGGACAGCATCTTTATAATCCGAGACCCCCAGTCCACAGCCGGCAACCAGGAGCAACGAAATCATCAAAGTCAATACGAGTCGGCGCATAGTTTGCGAATAGTCATCTCCTTTATCTTTTAGTTAGCCCATTGCTTTTCGACTTTGGTCGGTCGCTTTTGG
>CAZJHF010000211.1:5344-7322 GCA_964545505.1 uncultured Desulfobacterales bacterium
CCGTCCTTATTATATCCAATTAATCAGGGCTAACGTTTATAGCACGTCAGACGCCTGACTGTCCTCGGGAGGTTCCCTCTTCAACTGCAGGCGCTTCCTCGTAAATATCGTGCTTCAAGGCCTCAAATTGGGTGGTAATATTGGTCGACATTTGCAGCTTGTAGGCCAGAAACCACATCATACCGATACCCAGAATCCACCAGATAATCTGCCAGATCCAGATAGACGGCATGCCATTGGGCCAGGTCGACGGTTGCAGGGGATCGCCAAAGATCGTGTTGCCGATCACAGCAAACGGGCCGATGGCAAACAGGAACCACGTGACGGTAATGATCCAGCCCCATTTGACCAGGCCTTTTTTCTCTTCGGGTAAACCGGCATGTGCTTTGACAAATTTATGCCATTCGATCCGATGTGTATCTTCTGCTTCCTTGGGTTGCGTGAACAGACTGATGAGGATCGCAACCGGCAGGTTGAACAGAATACCCCAGCCCGCGCAGTAAATCGTCAGCGGATTATAGCCCCAGGGCAGTCCCAGATCGAACCTGAAGGTCAAGAATACCGCAATCATACCGCAGATCAGCCCCGTAACCACGCCCTGACGGGTGAGGAATTTCCAGTAACAAACCGCAATCAGGGCCGGGTACATCATAAACCCGTAGGAGGTTGCAAAAGCACCCAGCATAACAATGGCCCCCGGAACAAGGCTGGCAAAAATCAAAGCCGAGCCCACCACAATCCCAACGGTAATACGGCCCCAGTAGGTTTGCCCGGTTTCGGACATGTCTTTTTTAATAAAGCGTTTGACAATGTCGCGGGTCAGCATACCACTGGCGGTCGACATATAGGCTGCACCGGTGGATTGCATGGCGGCCAGGGCACAGATGGCCAGCAGGCCCACGGCAAACGGGGCGGTGTCCTTCATCAAATGGATCAAATAGGGCACCAGGTTGGCCTGTTTGCCGCCCACCAGGTTGGCAAGAGGCAGGATGGTTGCTTCAGCACCCTCGGGTCTGAACAATGCCAGGACCCAGCCGCCCATACTCTGCATGGTGGTGAAAATAAACAGGGCAAAGCCGATTCCCAGGGTGGATGCCCACACCTGCTGCAGCGGGAAAGGTCTGGGGTTTTTGTTGGCAAACGCCCACATCGAAAAAGCCGGTGAGGCGTGAATACCCATCAGGGCAAACATGTAAGTTAAAATCATAAAACCGGTCCAGGTGCCGCCCACGGCTGTCGCCTGGGATGGCACGAACTGGATCACACCCGGAACAGCCACAAAGTTGGAGTGACCCGCCGGTGTGAGGTTGATGATGGATTTTTTGTTGGCAAGAAAGACTTTTACCGCCTCCGGATCCGCCCACTGGGGCACCGCCGTTCCGCCGCTGTTAATCCAGGCCACGACGTCGCCGTATTTGGAGGTCAGCGAATCCCAACCGCCAGCAAAATTAACTGCGATAAAACCCAGGGCCACGATACCCGACCACAGCAGAACACACTGGGCCGTATCCACGTAGGCCACCGAGCGCAAACCACCCAGAGCCACGTATGCGAACACGACGATGGCCAGCAACCACATGCCCACGTTAACCGAAAACAAACCGTCGGTTAAGATGTTGAAGAGCACGCCCGAAGCCCGCAGCTGAATTCCCAGATAGGGAATACTGAAAAACAGCGCCACGATAACCGTCAGAATACGCATGGCCTCTGAGTTAAAATAACTATTATGCATCTCCCCCGGGGTAACAAAACCATAACGTTTGCCGATCAGCCACTGGCGCTTGAGGAAAAGTACGCCGGTGAACGGAATGGTCAACACATAAAATGATGCATACCCGTAAGGTAGACCATCCCGCCACATCAGAGCCGGGTGACCGACAAAAGTCCAACCACTAAAGGAGGTCGCTGTGGCTGCCAGTACGAATACCCAGATGTTGAGCTGGCGTCCGGCAATAAAGTAGTCGGTTCCTTTCTTGGC
>CAZJHF010000212.1:0-7315 GCA_964545505.1 uncultured Desulfobacterales bacterium
CCGGATTCTTCGGTACCAAATTTTTTGGCAACATCAATGGCTTCGTTGATGGATACCTTTGGGGGTATATCGGGGCAAAACAGCATTTCAAAGATGGCTACCCGCATCACATTGCGATCCACACAGGACATGCGTTGCAATTTCCAGTTTTTGGAATATTTTTCTATGAGGCTATCGATCTGCGGTTGGGCCGCTAAAACGCCGTTTACCAGTTGTAAAAAAAACGGCCGCACCTTTTGGGGCAGGTTAAAATTCTCACAGAAACGTTCCAGCATCAGTGGGGAGCCGTTCTGTTGGGCATCCATATAAAAGAGCGCCTGCATGGCCAACTCTCGGGCTCGGCGACGGGTCCCCATAAGGATATTTATCCCACGACCTCAAGCAGGTTGGCCATTTCAACGGCTGCCATGGCGGCACTCCAGCCCTTATTACCGGCTTTGGTGCCGGCGCGCTCAATGGCCTGCTCAATGGTATCGGTGGTGAGGATGCCAAAAATAATCGGCACGCCAGAATCAAGGCTGACCTGGGCGATGCCTTTGGACACTTCAGCACTGACATAATCAAAATGGGGGGTTGCACCCCGGATGACGGCGCCCAGGCAGATGATGGCGTTGATCTTTTTCTGAGTTGCCATTTTTTGGGCGACCAACGGAATCTCAAAAGCACCGGGAACTTTAACAATCTGGATGTCGCTATCTTTGGCCCCCGACCGTACCAGGGCATCCAGGGCACCACTCAGGAGTTTGTCAGTAATAAAATCGTTAAAGCGGCTGACAACCAGAGCAAACTTTTTGCCTTCTGCATTTAAGTGAGCTTCAAGAGTCTTAGCCATAAAAGCTCCTTTCAATTAACGCGTATTATGTCTTTTAGGTTATTTATAAAACACGGCCTTGTTTTGGTTCCTGGTTACAACATACAATAGGTTTCGGGTGTCAGGTGTCAGTCCTTCTAATCGACCCTGACACCTGACACCTGAAACCATAGATACTGTATTTTTTAAAGAAGTCTGCACTAAAATATGACACACCACCGAGGTTACGGTGCCGCATCCACATTCAACAGATGACCCATTTTTAATTTCTTACATTCCAGGTAACACTTATTGAATTGATTCGGCGGGACTTCTATGGGAACCTGCTCTGTGATCTTGAGCCCGTAACCGTCCAATCCAACCATTTTTTTGGGGTTGTTGGTCATGAGCCTCATTTGGCGCACACCCAGATCAACCAGAATTTGAGCCCCGATACCGTAATTGCGCATGTCGGGTTGAAAGCCGAGTTTTTCATTGGCCTCAACTGTATCCAGCCCTTGATCCTGGAGGGCATACGCCCTCAATTTATTGACCAGGCCGATACCGCGGCCCTCCTGGCGAATGTAAAGCAGAACACCGCTATTTTCCGCTTCAATCATCTTCATGGCCCGATGCAGCTGAGGCCCGCAATCGCAGCGCAAGGAGCCAAAAATATCTCCGGTCAGGCACTCGGAATGCACTCTCACCAGAACCGGCTTATTCGCATCAATCTCGCCTTTGACCATGGCGATGTGCAAGAGTTTATCAATATCGTTTTCATAAACGATCGCTTTAAATTCGCCTCCCACCGATGTAGGGATGACGGTTTCAGCCGATCGCCGCACAAAGGATTCGGTCCGCATGCGGTATTCTATCAAATCCTGGATGGTACAGATGCCGATCCCGTGCTTTTCGCTAAACTCTTCCAGCGCCGGCATGCGTGCCATGGTGCCGTCCTCATCCATGACCTCACAGATTACACCCGCTGAATTTAATCCGGCCAGACGAGCAAGATCGACCGAGCCTTCCGTTTGCCCGGCCCGCACGATCACGCCGCCGGCTTTGGCCCTGAGCGGAAATATATGGCCCGGGCGCACCAGATCCCGTGGCTGGCAATCATCGGCAACGGCTGTTAAGATGGTGGTTGCACGGTCATGGGCCGATATGCCGGTACTCACCCCGCAGCGCGCTTCAATTGAAACCGTAAAGCCGGTTCCGAATGCAGACTGATTGTTGTCAACCATCGGCGGCAAATCAAGCGTATCGCATTTTTCAGGGGTCATGGCCAGGCAAATCAGACCGCGTCCATATTTGGCCATAAAGTTAATGGCTTCAGGCGTCACCTTCTCGGCCGCCATACACAGATCACCCTCATTTTCACGATCTTCATCATCGACCAGAATGACCATCTTGCCATCTTTGATATCTCGAATGGCCTTTTCCATTGTTAGATGTGGCATGTGTTAATGATCTCCTAAGAATTATTTTGGGTACGACAGAAAACCCGATTTAGCTAATAATTTCATGTCAATGCCGGAAGACGCAGTCGTCTGCACCCCGTCTTGAGCTGCTTTTCCCGGGGTAAATCGTTCGACATATTTGCCGATCATATCGGTTTCAATATTAACTGCATCCCCCGTTTGTTTTGTTCCGGCGGTTGTTATGCTGGCGGTATGCGGGATAATGCTCACCGTAAAACTGCTGGCATGACAGGTGTTAATCGTTAAACTGATGCCATCTACGGCAACCGAGCCTTTACGAATCATATAGCGCGTGAGCGTTTCCGGCACGGCGATTGTCACCAGAATAGCGTTTGCGTGTTTCTCATGCTGCTGAATAACGCCGATACCATCAACATGTCCTGAAACCAGGTGCCCATCGATGCGATCGGACAAGCGCATGGCGCGCTCCAGATTTAAGCGGTCGCCGCGCCTGGCTTTATCAAAAGTAGATGTTGCCAGCGTCTCAGGAGACAGGTCCACTTCAAATTGTCTGGCACTTAATTTGACAACCGTCAGACAGGCACCGTTGACCGCAATACTGTCACCCAGTTTGGTTTGATCAAGCGCAAATTCCGTCTCAATGGTCAGGCGCTTTCCCTGACCGGCAGGCCTAATGGCGCTAATTGTTCCCAGACCTTCAATAATTCCGGTAAACATATATTTGTCCGATGCCCAAGATGTTTTGCGATTAAATGGGTGAAAATTCAGCTGATTAAGTAACCGCAACTCTATCAATATAATAATGATCTTGCAACTTACAACTGACCACTGGCGACTAGCGGATATAGCCTTCTATCATCACATCTTCGGCAAAGCGCTGAACACGAATATGCTTGAGCTGAATGCTGTCTTTCATCAGGGCCGGGCCCGATCCCCGGCAAATGGGCATGCCGTCATCACCACCCAAAATCTTTGGCGCATAAAAGAAAAGAACTTTATCGACGATTCCACTGTTTAATGCCGAAGCTAAAACGGTGCTACCGCCTTCAATCAGAAGGCTTGTAATACCCTCCGAACCCAGCCGGCTCATCAGCGACCTTAGATCAATGCGGCCCTTTTCAAGCGGCTGATCAATAATTCGCACACCATCTTTTTGTAGCTGTTTCCTTTTTGCTCTAGCAGCATTTTTGCCCGCGATCAATATGGTATCCGCCTCAGAGTCCAGCGTCAATATTCCGGCATCCGGAGAAATAGACAGGTGCGTATCAAGAACGATTCGATCCGGATCGACACCTTTTTTGTAACCCATACGCGTGGTTAAACGCGGATTGTCGGCCTGGATTGTGCCTTTTCCTACCATAATGGCATCAACTGCATGCCGTAACCGATGCACAAATCGGCGGGCCTTTTCTCCGGTCACCCAGCGGGAATCACCCGTGCGGGTGGCAATGCGTCCATCGAGGGTAGCAGCACATTTTAGAATCACAAACGGGCAGCCGGTGCTGACATAGGTAACAAAGGCTTCGTTGAGTCTGGCTGCCTGCTTCTCGCAAACACCTGCCAGCACATCGAGGCCGTGCTGCCGCAGCATGGCGGCGCCGCCCCCGGCTTTGGTATGCGGATCGGCCATTGCCATGATAACCTGGTGAATGCCTGCCTGCAGAATTTTTCGGGTGCAGGGCGGCGTCCGCCCGGTGTGGTTGCAGGGCTCTAAATTGACGTACAGGGAGGCCCCTCTGGCTTTGATGCCGGCATCCTCAATGGCCTCGACCTCAGCGTGGGCCCGCCCGGCTGCGCGATGATAGCCACGGCCGACCACCTCACCGTTTTTAACAATCAATGCGCCGACCATCGGGTTTGGTGAAGTATAGCCTTGTCCCTTTTTGGCAAGGTTCAAGGCCATTCGCATAAAATATTCGTGATTCATTCGTCTTTTATGTCAGCAGAAAAATGCCCTCTGTTCTCTGTCTTCTGACCTCTGCTTGTCACGGCGACTTGTCGCGGCGAAGTATAAAATACGAAGCCGAAAGCTCGCTAAAGCGAGCCGAGTCCTCTGGCCTCTGTTAAAAATTACTCCTGTTTACTGAGCAGGGTTTTGAGTTCAGAGACAAAGTCATTAACGTCCTTAAATTCTCGATAGACCGATGCAAAACGAACATATGCGACGTCGTCCAGGTCATGCAGCATGGTCATGATTTTTTCCCCGAGAAAGGAGGCCGGTATTTCTTTTTCACCTGTTTCTCTGAGGTCACGCTCGAGATCATCGATGAATTCTTCGATCACATTTATGCTGATGTTTCGTTTCTGACATGCTTTTTTGAGGCCGGAGCGTACTTTATCCCGGCTAAATACCTCACGCCGGCCATCTTTCTTGATAATCATTATGGGGATTTCTTCGATGTGCTCGTAGGTGGTAAACCGTCGCGAACAGACAATGCATTCTCGGCGTCGGCGGATAACGCTTGCATCTTTGCTCAACCTGGAATCGATAACTTTATTGTCGATTTCGCCACAGTATGGACACTTCATGGTTCTTCCCCCTGCTGTTTGGTGTCTAGATGAATCAGTTCTATGTTAGCTTCCTGTATCATGTCCTGCGACAGTTCATCCGCATAACCCGAGCGGTAATAAATCTTGCGAATACCCGCATTAATGATCATCTTTGCACATATCGAACAGGGTAAATTGGTACAAAATACACTGGCGTCTTTTAACGAGACTCCGTGGTAAGCTGCCTGAATGATTGCATTTTGCTCTGCATGAATTCCACGGCACAACTCGTGCATTTTGCCGGATTCAATCCCTAATTTTTCTCGCAAACAGCCCACTTCTTCACAATGGCGAACACCGCTGGGTGCCCCATTATAGCCGGTTGAAAGGACGCGTTTATCCTTTACAATAATGGCGCCTACAGATCGTCGAAGGCAGGTCGAACGCTTGGCGACCAGCCCCGCTATATCCATAAAATAATCTTCCCAGGAAGGTCGCTGATTATCGGCTACCATAAAATTACTCCATCTCCTTATTCACAAACTGTTTTCGATGCCACGCTAAAAGACCCGGCTCAAAGATTGCGGCTACCGGGTAGACGTGTTCATAAAGTTAATGATCATTGCAACTGTGGGCTATAATGATCAACCAGGATCCGGGCACCCGACGCCGGGCCTTCTGAGAAAAGATTAGCATTTGATATTATATGCCAATCCGGTTTACCGCAAGCAAAAAAAATGGCAGGGCTCTGCACACCCTGCCATTTAGATTTAAGCTTGCCGCAGCCCTTAAGGGATTCAATTGGGCTCGTGCAATATTCAGGGATCAATCGGTGTATTTTTTCAAAAGCAGTGTGGCGTTGGTCCCACCAAAACCGAATGAATTGGTCATGGCCACATTAACTTTGGTTTTACGCGCGGTGTTGGGCACATAGTCCAGGTCACATTCATCTGCCGGGTTCTCATAATTGATGGTCGGTGGGATCACATCGCGACTCACACTCAAGGCACTGAAAACGGTTTCAATACCGCCGGCGCCGCCCAGCAGATGCCCGGTCATTGATTTGGTGGAACTGATCGCCAGCTTGTAGGCATGGTCTTTAAATACGGTTTTAACCGCCCGGCTTTCATACAGATCGTTAAGCTCGGTGGACGTTCCATGTGCATTAATGTAGTCGACCTTATCGGGCGCCAGACCGGCGTCATCTAATGCCGTCTGCATGCAGCGCACTGCCCCGTCTCCATCCGGGCAGGGTGAAGTGATGTGGTAGCCGTCTCCGGTCAGCCCAAAACCGGCAATCTCGGCCTGTATGGGTGCGCCTCTTTCGAGCGCATGATCCAAAGCCTCCAATATCAATATACCGCAGCCCTCACCGATGACAAAACCATCGCGGTCACGGTCGAAGGGCCGCGAGGCTTTTTGGGGCTCATCGTTGCGCGTCGACAAGGCTTTCATAGCGTTGAAACCGACCACAGCGGTCTTGGATACGACCGCTTCAGTCCCGCCGGTGATCATGGCATCGGCCATTCCGTGTTGAATCATTTTATAGGAATCGCCGATCGCATGGGCCCCGGCGGCACAGGCGGTGGCCAGGGACAAATTGGGGCCTTTGGCACCAAATTGAATCGAAATCATACCCGGGGCCATGTTGCCGATCATCATCGGGATAAAAAACGGGCTAACACGCCTGGGGCCTTTGGTGGCAATGTTGAGAATCGTCTCTTCCATAATGCCGAGACCACCCAGACCGCAGCCGGTGACAACCCCGATGCGATCCGCATTCGAGCTGTTTATCTCCAGACGTGCATTCTCCAGCGCCATGCGCGTTGCCGCCACCGCATAAGAAATGAACAACTCGTTGCGCCTGGCTTCCTTTTTGGGCATAAAATCTTCTGCGTTAAAATCCTTGACTTCACCGGCAATTCGAGTCAGATAGGTTGAGGCGTCAAATCGAGTGATCTCGGTGATACCCGATTTTCCGGCACAAAGCGCCGACCAACTGTCCTCGACGCCGATTCCGAGAGGGGTAACCAACCCCATTCCTGTAATGACAACCCGCCTTTGCAAGAGACCTCCTTTATGGCTTGAACCGGGCTTATGCAATCGCCCGCTTCTAATGTGAAATTTGATCTGACCGCGCTGCCGGTCATCTGCTGCCAGCAAAGACCCATCCATCCGTCGTTTTGACCCTGCCGGTGGCGATTGCATGCCTTCCGCAAACCCTTCCGGCGCAGAGGATAGGCATTTACGATGCCGAAGCGCTCAGCTACAGATCCAAGCCTGTTAAAGATATAGAATTCGAAAAATTTTGCCTACTGTTTGTTGACATAGTCAATGGCATCCTTAACAGTCGTGATTTGTTCGGCGTCCTCGTCGGAGATGTCGGTATCAAACTCTTCCTCCATTGACATGATGAGCTCCACGAGATCAAGTGAATCGGCTCCCAGATCATCCACAAATGAAGCTTCAGGGACAACCTCTTCTAAATCAACACTCAACTTTTCGGCAATGATCTTTTTGACTTGCTCTTCAACAGACATCTGATTTTCCTCCTTACCCGGTCAACCCGGTCATCAATAGTTCTTATTGAAAG
>CAZJHF010000213.1:0-7256 GCA_964545505.1 uncultured Desulfobacterales bacterium
CGGGCAACGAGATTCGAACTCGCGACACCAAGCTTGGGAAGCTTGTACTCTACCAGCTGAGCTATGCCCGCTCTTCAATCTAAATGATTATGACAAAATTGGGCGGTTGTCAATATAATTCAATAAATATTGGGCGGTTTACTTGGAATTACGGGGCGATTGATATTACCTTATTAAAACTAACCACGAAAACAAGAAATTGAGACAGCGCGATTTTTTTCACTTTTCGTGCTTTCGTTGTAGATCCATTACCTTCGGTTTTTATCGAAAGAACATTCTAAGCCTGGTTTTAGTCGAGCATATCCCTGATGGATCTGAGCTCTGCATGCAAATCGGCCAGCAATTGCTTTTCGGAGGCTTCATTTGTGCGCGATCTGATCGATAAGTGCTGGCGGGCGCCCTGAATGGTGAACTTTTTTTCATACAGAAGCGCTTTAATTTTTAAAATCAGCTCAATATCCGCACGGGAATACAGCCGTTGTCCAGCATCGGTTCGTTTGGGTCGAATCCGAGGAAACTCACTTTCCCAAAACCGCAGGACATAGGCTGGGATTTTTGCTAATTTGCTGACTTCGCCAATTCTAAAATAAAGCTTATCCGGTATGTCCATGAGCGTCGATTTTTTATCTGGCATTTTTTTGACCCTAAATGGGTTGTAGCGATCAGGCCGGCAGACTGGCATTAAATGTCTGAACCAGCCTGTCCGCAATTGATTGATGGATCGGTGTTACATCATCATCTTCCAGTGTTTTTTGCAGTGACCGATAGGTGATCCGCAAAGAGACACTTTTTTGGCCCGGCGCAATGGGTGTGCCCTCGAACACACTCAGCAAACTGACATCTTCCACCAGTTCGGATGACGGATTTAAAGCGCTGCTGATGATTTCCTGAGCTTCAAGCGTCTTGTTCACAATAATGGTGATGTCTCTGAAAATAGCCGGAAATTTGGGAATCGACCTGGAAACCGTTGTATCCTTATGCAATGGTATCAGGTTATCGAAGTTAAGTTCAAATAAAAACCCCGCCTGATCCAGGTCGAAATTCGTAAGGACCTGGGGATGAATCTGCCCCACCAAACCCAACCGGCTTTGGTTGTGAAAAATCTGGGCGCTGTAGCCGGGGCGGGTATACCTGCACTCTTTTTCCGGCAAACGGCTAAATTGTATGTCATCAATATGCAGCGCCTTTAAGAAGCGTTCAACCACACCTTTAATGTCATAAAAATCACAGGGCGTATCCTGGTCATGCCAGGAGTCATCATAACGGGTCCCTGTCCAGAGCCCGGCCAGCATCTCGGTCTCTTGCGGCAGCTGTTGCGGATCTTTGCCGATAAAGATTTTACCGATTTCAAAAATCTGTAAATTTTTAATTCGCTGGGTAAAATTATAATGCATCGTTTGCAGTAATCCTGGGACCAGGGAGGAGCGCATGGTGGCCTGGTCTTCGGTCAACGGATTTAAAATATTCACAAGCTGTCTGCGGGGGTCAGCTGGGTCCAGCTGCAAGTGGTCACCGGATTGATGGTGGGCGAAACTGTAGTTGACGGCTTCACGGAATCCAAATCCGTTCATCAGCAGGCGCGCCTGGTTGCGCAAATAGATTTCTTTGGTCGATAAGCGGCCGGTGGCCGGCATTTGCGGAAATGTCGTCGGGATGTTGTTATACCCGTATAGCCGAACCACTTCCTCAATAAGATCTTCCGGTCTGGAAATATCCACACGAAAGCTTGGCGGGGTTACGACCAGAGTATCGCCTTTTTTTTCATTGCTATTTTGCTTAATTTTAAACTCAATGGATTTGAGAAGACTTTCAATTTGCTTGCGCTGCAGGCGCGTTCCTAGCAACCGGTTTGTCTTTTTGGTACTGAGCTTCAGGCTTTTTACAGATTGCTGCAGGGGATATTCGTCTATCAAGCCGCCGATAATTTTAGCGCCACTGACTTCAGCCATCAGCTTGGCGGCTCTGTTGGCGGCCGCAATGGTGCCTCCGGGATCAACCCCGCGCTCAAAGCGATAAGCAGCGTCGGTACTCAGGCCAAGCTTTCTGGCTGTCCGGCGAATGCTGATCGGATTAAAATAGGCACTTTCCAGCAGCACCCGGGTGGTATCGTTTTCAATCTCGGAATTCAAGCCTCCCATGACCCCGCCAATGGCCGCTGCTTTTTCGCCATCACAGATCATCAGCATTTCAGCGTCCAAAACACGCTCTTTTTGATCCAGGGTAATGAAGGTTTCGCCCTTGCCGGCGGTGCGGACCACAATTCTGTTTTGCGACAGCCGGTCAAAATCAAAGGCATGCAGGGGTTGGCCGGTTTCCATCAGGACAAAGTTGGTTACATCCACGATATTGTTAATGGGCCGCAACCCCACAGACAAAAGCCTTTCCTGAATCCAGAAAGGGGATGGTTTAATCTGAATATCTTCAAGCAGCCGGGCGACATAACGCGGGCAGTGGTCTGGCGCTTCGATTTTAATTGAAGTCTGCTGTGAAATACGATCTTGTGGGTCATTGAGTTTGAAGTCAGGGTATGTCAGGCGGTCCTTTTGAATGGCGGCGATCTCGCGGGCGACGCCGATAACACTCAGACAATCGGGCCGGTTGGGGGTGATTTCGATTTCAAAAACGGTATCCGTCAATTCCAGGGCAGAGGCCAACTGGTCGCCGACCGACAGTTTCGGGTCAAGCTGCATAATACCGCTGCGATCCTCTCCCAAGCCCAGTTCGCCTTCACTGCAAAGCATGCCCTCGGATGTTTGGCCCCGAATGACACTTTGCTCCAGAATCAAACCTTCCGGAAATTCGGTGCCCGGCAAGGCAATCGGTGATAGCATCCCGGCTTCAGCATTCGGCGCGCCACAGACCACCGAAATTTTTCCCTGACCGGTATCGACCTTACACAGATGCAATTTATCCGCATCGGGGTGCGGTACGATCGTTTCAATTCGACCGACAAACACCGTATCCAGATAGCGGTAGCGTTCGGTTACCGACTCAATTTCGAGCCCCACCATCGTTAACGCTTCGGCCAGGTCCGGCGGCGCCATTTTGATGTTTACATAATCATTGAGCCAGCTTAGACTTACCTTCATCTTTCATTCTCTGCGCTTTGATTCGAGATACTATTTTATACTCTGTTTAAAAATATCGAAATTTTTAATCAGAAATGAGAGATTTTTTTGATGAGTTCGGCCGCACAAGATTTTCTGCCTGCGGCGTACTTGACGTACGTCGCAGGCAGAAAATTGCGGAGAACACAGCTCATCGGAAAAATATCCATTTCTGATTGAAAATTAGAATTGGGATAGAAACCTAATGTCATTTTCAAAAAACTTGCGAATGTCATCGATTCCGAATTTGAGCATGGCAATACGATCCACCCCCATGCCAAAGGCAAAACCGGTATAGCGGTCAGTATCATATCCCACGTTTTCATATAAAGCCGGATGAACCATTCCAGAACCGAGGATTTCTATCCAGCCGGTTCGGGAACAGACCCGGCAGCCCTTGCCGCGACACATGACACACAGGATATCAACTTCAGCACTGGGTTCGGTGAACGGGAAAAAGCCGGGCCGAAAGCGCAAGCTGGTTTGTTCATCAAACATTTGATGCACAAAGGCCGTCAGCGTGCCCTTTAAATCCCCGAAAGATACATTCTCATCGACCAACAAGCCCTCTACCTGATGAAACATAGGGGTATGGGTCAAATCCGAGTCACAGCGATACACTTTGCCGGGCATGATGATACGCACCGGCGGTTGCTGTTTTTCCATGGTGCGAATCTGCAGGGGAGATGTATGTGTTCTCAGGACGATATCATCCGAAACGAAAAAGGTGTCTTGCATGTCCCGGGCCGGATGGTCCTTGGGGAAATTAAGGGCCTCAAAGTTATAGTAATCCAGCTCCGCTTCGGGTCCTTCGGCGATATCAAATCCCATCTGGGTGAAAATGTCGCATATTTGCTGGTTAATTTGGGTAATAGGATGCAGCGAGCCGGACGGCGCCGGTCGTCCGGGTAATGAAACATCGATGCCTGCAACAGCCGGCTCATCAACGGTTTCAAGATTTTTAGTTGCTTCTTTACAGGCCTTCTCTAACAGTTTCTTACATTGGTTTGCCTGTTTGCCGGCTACTGGGCGCTGATCAGCGGGTAGCTCTGAAATGTTCCTTAAGAATTGAGTAACAGCCCCTTTGCGTCCCAGGTATCGGACGCGAATATCCTCAACACCCTGGCGGTCAGTTGCCGCTTTAAGCTCCTGCAGGGCCTTTTGATAAATTTGATCAATGGAATTATCCAATTTTTACACCTTTGGTGTAAAATTGTAATTTAGGAATTGTGAATTGAGGATTTTAGTGTTGTATAGAAGCCTGTCAATTATAGCATTCTAAGCACCCAAACTCCCCTTTGTTATTACACCCTGATTGAGCGCTTGTCGAGGTTGCCGTAGCTACAAGGAAAATGTCGTTCCGCTATAGTTGACTATGCGGGACGGCATTTGACACAGTAGATGCGGTAAGATCGGCAATCCCCCGTGGGGTTTCAAATTTTAAAAAATAAAGTCGATAGAATTCATCGAATATGAAATAAGGTTATTCCTTTTTAAATTTGAAACGATCAATTAGGGTTATAACTTTTGGGCAGCCGCCAACTCAGCAATCTTTGCGAAACCTGCCGGGTCTGCTATGGCTAAGTCAGCCAGAACCTTTCGATCCAGGTCAATGTTCGCCATTTTGAGACCGTGCATAAATTTGCTGTATGACAATTTATTCATGCGGGCTGCGGCGTTAATGCGTGCAATCCAGAGCCTGCGGAAATCGCGTTTGCGCTGGCGCCGGTCCCGATAGGCGTACATTAAAGATTTATCGACCGCATCCGCAGCCGTTCGAAATAACTTGCTGCGACCACCGCGGAATCCTTTGGCTAATTTTAATACCTTTTTCCGTCTTCTTCTGGCTTTGAAGCCGCGTTTGATTCTCATTTTGTCCTCTCTATCGGTAAACTATAAAAGCTATCGTCAGATTATTATTTTTAATAAAAAAGTAAAGTGGTTTTATAAATCCCGCATGGCTGCTGGGGTAAATAAGAAATTTAAAAATTATTTAGTTTCCAATTTATAAATGTGGGCTTTTTTCGATGAGCTCGGCCGCACAAGATTTTTTGCCTTCGGCGTACTTAAAGTACGTTGAAGGCAAAAAATCGCGGAGAACACAGCTCAGCGGAAAAAGAGCCATTTAGAAATGGAAACGCTAGCCGTTGGGTAACAATAACTTTATGGCCTTCGCATTCGATTTGTCAACGATCCGGCTTTTGCGCAGGGATCGTTTTCGTTTGGTCGTCTTTTTAGTCAACATATGACTGGCAAAGGACTTATTGTAGACGATTTTTCCGGAGCCGGTTTTTCGAAATCTTTTGGCGGCAGCCCGATTTGTTTTTATTTTTGGCATCTGTGACACTCCTTCAGTCTTACTTTTTTAAAAATAGATGGCGTGAGCAATCACGCATTCCAGCTCACGCCACCCTGAGACGTATTCAGCTATATTTAGGGGCAATACCCTTTACGGGTCGTATTTAAAACAATTTTAAGGTAAGATCAAGCTATTTCGGAGCCAGAACCATTACCAGGATACGGCCTTCAAATTTGGGTTCTTGCTCCACCACCGCAATTTCTTCGGTTTCAACCATAATTTTTTGGAGTACCGTCTTTCCCAGTTCGGAAAGCGTAATTTCACGGCCTCTAAAGATAACACTGACCTTGACCTTATCTTTTTTGCCGATGAATTTTTTAATATGGCTGATTTTAACCTGCAGGTCATGCTCACCGGTTTTGGGTCGAACTTTTATCTCTTTGAGCTGAAAGGCACTTTGTTTTTTTTTGGCCTCGTGTTTCTTTTTTGTTTGCTCGTAGCGATATCGGCCATAATCCAATATTTTACAAACCGGCGGATTCGCATTCGGTGAGACTTCAACCAGGTCGAGGCCGGCATCGACCGCGGCTTCAAGGGCTTCTTTGATCGGTATGACTCCGACTTGCTCGCCTTCTGAGTCAATCAACCTGACTTCTTTTGCTCGAATTCTTTGATTGATGTTCGCTTTGTTCGTTCGTCTGGGCCTCTGGAATCTTTTGGGAACAGCTATGCGTGCACCTCCTCTGCCATGATTTTAATCGGGACGACTGCTGCTGCGGCCAACCCGGAACGGTGTATGTTGCCATTGGCATTTAGACGAGCCACCACCGCGCCTTTTCGTCCGCTACACTAGCCATATTTCAGGTCTAACATTCATTGAAATCCGATTTAGTTAAAATCTCCAATATAAAACAACCTTAAGAAATGCAAGAAAAAAATGCAAGAAAAACGTGCTTCGATTCGGGTGAAATCCTGTTTATTATAACCTTTGATCATCAAGCGCTTTTCATTGGTCCATAGTGTAGGCGGCCAAGAAACTATCTTTTAGATACGTATTCTGCGTTTGTGAGAAATAGGATTTCAATAATTCAAGACTGTCTTTTCGCAATATGCCGGATTTGATTTTAATTTGACTTTGCTTATACAAAGGGGGCAGATGCGCACAATCGCAACGGGTGCCCCCGCCCATGGCATCCTCATAGGCGAATACAATTCTACCAATACCGCTGATGACCAGCGCCCCAAAGCACATCAGACAGGGTTCCAGGGTGGAAAAAACGGAGACGTCTTGCATATTCACTTTGCGATCCAGGTGGCTCAGTTTTTTCAATGCCATTATCTCGGCATGATCGACTTCATTAAGACTATTGCCGGTGGTGCCCTCCCGGGCGCCGGTCACCAAAATTTCATTACCCCACACCACAACACACCCGACCGGAAACTCTCCGGCAGCCAGGGCCATCCGGGCTTGCTCCAGTGCTTTTTTCATGAAAAACGTATCGTCCATTTATCCTCAATCTGCTGTTAATGGCGTTTAATGAGATTTGAATTACTGGGTTTCTGTTATCGTTTTTTGGTTCAGAGGTTCAGGGTTCAATGGTTCGGTCCTCCGCGTTTAATTGCCCGGAGGACTATGATGCTTTTCTGTTTTTATTCTTCGGCTGATCTTATTTATCTGTTCTTTTAACCTCTAAACCTTTGAACGCCGAACCCTGAACCTGTTAATTAAGCTCGGAGCCCGAAACTCCACTTAATTGAATAACCACTTCGATCAAGATTAGCGTTTACAACCGACAGATATCATCATCACATTCGCAGCTGTCATCGACTTCATAACAATAAAGAATTCT
>CAZJHF010000214.1:0-7183 GCA_964545505.1 uncultured Desulfobacterales bacterium
TTATCCTGACGCAGAACTTTCTATTCTCATCGTTGACGATCAACAGATTGCACGCCTCAATCAACAATACCTAAACCGAGAAGGCCCCACAAATGTAATTGCATTTGCCATGCAGGAAGGCCCGTTCACAGAAATGGCCCCCGACCTTCTGGGCGATGTTGTGATCTCAGTGGAAACTGCTCACCGCGAGGCAAAAACCGCCGGCCTCGGTATGGCGACTTATTTTGATCAGCTTCTCATTCATGGTATTTTACACCTGCTGGGCTATGATCACGAAAACGACCCTTCCGAAGCTCACAAAATGGAGCAGAAGGCGAATAAAATATTTGAATTTTTAAAATCGCAACCCGCATCTTAACGGTTGTGTTCCGATTTAGGGGTCATCAAATGGGGGGGGCATCCCCAGCAAAGAGGGAGGTTCAGCTATGGCCGGTTTAGCAGTTAAAGTAAATATGGTTGCCGCCTTACGTGAAACCAGAAAAAGCGCATTTCCCGATCCGGTCGCAGCAGCAGTTTTGGCCGATTTGGCCGGAGCCGACGGTATCACCGTACACCTGCAGGCAGACCGACTGGACATTCAGGATAGAGATGTTCGCGTCCTGCGCCAGACGATTCAAAGTAAACTGATCCTGGAAATGGCATCAAGCACCGAGATGGTCGGCATGGCACTGGACATCAAGCCGGATCATGTTACCCTGGTGCCAGAAAAACGGGTGGAATTCAGCGCCGGTGGTGGTCTGGACCTCGTTGTCTACAAAGAAGAAATCAGAGAAATTGTTGAAACCTTGCAAAATAGCGGCATTCCCGTCGGTATTCTAATCGACCCGGATCCCGAACAGCTCAAACAGGCCCATCGTACCAATGCCAAAATTGTCGAGCTCCATACCGGTGCATATTGTGAAGCCAAAACATCCAAAACGCGGCATCAGGAATTTTTAAAAATGCTGGACGCCGTCAAACTGGCCCGTAAACTCAACCTCAACATTAAAGCCGGCCATGGGCTGTGTTACAAAACCATCAAAACCTTCAAGGGCCTGGGTGAAATCGACGAATTCAGCATTGGGCACAGCCTGATTTCTCGCGCTGTGTCAACAGGCATGGTAAAGGCCGTCAGGGAAATGATTGATCTAATTCGCGCCCTTTAAATCATCTGGAGCCAAGTACAAAAAAAAATAAAATCTTACCACGAAAGCATAAAAACACGAAAAATAAAAAGTAAAATTTCGTGCTTCTACATTTTCGTGTTTTCGTGGTTAATTTATCGTTATGTGTCTGCTTAGCCATTCAGGTTGTAAAATGACAGTTTTGTACCGTATTTGCTTTTGGGGTTGCAAATGATTCTGGTAACCGCTGCTGAAATGCAGGAAATGGATCGTCAGGCAATTGAAAAACATTCAATTGCCGGTCTAGAGCTCATGGAAACCGCCGGGCAAGGCGCGGCCATCGCGCTGCTCTCCCTATTTGCCGATCAGGCCGAAGATGGCGTTAACATCGTATGCGGCAAAGGAAATAACGGCGGCGACGGTTTTGTAATCGCACGGGTACTTGCCGCCAAAGATTTCAATGTGACGGTTTATTTGCTCGCCAAAACTGAATCTGTCAAAGGAGATGCGGCAATTAACCTTAAACGCCTTGCTACGCTCAACATCCCGGTCGTTGAAGTACCGGATGAAGATTCCTTTTCAAAGGTTAAAACCGAAATCGCCCGTTCGGGTCTGCTGGTGGATGCTATTCTGGGTACGGGTTTAACGTCGGATGTCAGAGGTTTTTTCAAAATGGTCATTGATTTTATAAACAGTACCAGCATTCCGGTATTTGCAGTCGATATCCCATCGGGCCTGAATGCAGACACCGGTCAACCCTGCGGGACAGCCATCCAGGCGCAAGGCACGGCCACTTTCGCCTTGCCTAAAATCGGTCATTACACCTATCCGGGCGCTGCGCACACCGGAAAGCTTGACGTTATTGACATTGGCATACCGGAGACTGTCGTGGAAGCCGTCAGCCCCAAACAATACCTGCTTGCCGCTGATCGCATCGCCAGCTACTTTCAACCGCGCCCTGCAGACATGCACAAGGGTAAAAGTGGCCATCTGCTAGTCGTTGCCGGCTCAACCGGAAAGACCGGTGCAGCCGCCATGACGGCCCTGTCGGCTATGCGTGCCGGTGCCGGCCTGGTGACCCTGGGCATTGCCGAAAGCCTCAATCCGATTATCGAAGCACAGGTATTGGAAGTGATGACAGCACCTTTGACGCAACGTCAGGGCGGTATCCTAGCAGACACCGCCCTGGATGAGATCCTTGCATTGGCAGACGGAAAATCGTGTCTGGCCATTGGACCGGGGATCGGCCAGGCCACTGAAACCCGAAATCTTGTCGAAAAACTCGTCAGCCGAATTGATATACCGATGGTCATCGATGCGGATGGTCTCAATAATATTGCCGGGCAAACCGATCTGTTGAAAAAGCTAAAAGCGCCGGCTGTGCTGACGCCCCATCCTGGAGAAATGGCCCGGCTAATTGAAAGCACACCGGCAGCCATCCAGCAGAACCGCCTCGCGTGTGCCCGGGATTTTGCCGCCCATTTCGGTGTACATCTTGTCTTAAAGGGAGCCGCAACCATCATCGCCCACCCCGATGGCACGGTCTTTGTCAATCCTACCGGCAATCCCGGGATGGCCTCCGGGGGTATGGGTGACGTGCTAACCGGTGTGCTGGCCGGATTTATCACCCAGGGGTTTTCTCCAAAAGAAGCCGTCCATGCCGCCGTATATCTTCATGGAGCCGCCGCCGATACGCTGGCAATGTCAATTGGTCCGTTTGGCTACCTGGCCGGTGAAGTGATGAATTCAATCCCGGGAGAAATCAAGAAAGTACTGGCCTAACTGAACCAAATGCTATTGGTTATTTGTTATTGGATTTGAGCCCATGGCAAAACAGTCAAATGCTTCAGGCAAATAACCCGTAACTGATAAACCATAACGCTATACAGACCCATGGCCAATCAAAACATACAGATAACGACACGTTCTGTATCGGAAACTCAAGATCTGGGGCGAACCCTGGGTGCTGCCATTGAACAACCGATCATCATGGCCTTAACCGGTGACCTCGGAAGCGGCAAAACCGCATTTGTACAGGGGCTGGCAAAGGGGCTTGATGTCTCTGAAAAGTATTATGTTACCAGCCCAACGTTCACCCTCATAAATGAATACCCCGGACGACACCCTCTTTACCATGTGGATCTTTACCGGATCGAACACCTTATTGAACTGGATGATATCGGACTGGATGAAGTGCTGCTGGCAAATGCTGTCATCGCCATCGAATGGGCCGAGAAACTATCCAGGGATACACTATCAAATCGTCTGCAACTTCAATTTGAAATTACAGGTGAAAGCGCCCGGTGCATCGAAATATTTGCATATGGACATCCGGCCGCTAATTTGCTAAAAGCTCTGGAACTTCAGTTTCAGAATATAATAAAGCAGTAAGTACCATATGAATACCGAATGAAAGTCAGTATTAAAATTTCGCCACTAAGGCACAAAGACACGAAGTAAATACAAGCCTAATAATTCTTGTCATCTTCGTGTTTCTTCGTGCGCTTTGTGGTACGGGGAGAAATCAAGATAAAATGGCGCTAATTGTTCAAAAATACGGCGGGACCTCTGTTGCCAATCTGGAACGCATCCAGAACGTGGCCAAACGGATTGCCAAAACCTATGACAAGGGCCATGCGGTGGTTGTCATTCTATCGGCCATGGCCGGTATTACCGACAATCTGATCGATATGGCCGGTAATATTTCCCAGACACCGGACAAACGTGAGCTGGATGTTTTACTGGCCACCGGCGAACAGACCACCTCCGCCCTGCTGGCCATGACCCTTAAGTCAATGAATTACCCGGCGCAGTCGCTGCTAGGACATCAGGCCGAAGTTCTGACCGACCAATGCCATGGCAATGCACGCATTCTAGACATTCGGGCGGAGCGTATTCAGGAATTACTGCAAGATCGGCACATCGTTGTGGTGGCCGGGTTTCAGGGTTGCGATCCCAATGGTAACATTACGACCCTGGGTCGCGGGGGATCAGACACATCGGCAGTCGCCATAGCCGCGGCACTTAAAGCCGATGTCTGTGAAATTTATACCGACGTGGATGGCGTCTATACGGCCGACCCCAACATCTGCCCGCAAGCCCGCAAGCTGGATGCCGTTTCATATGACGAAATGTTGAATATGGCCAGCCTGGGCGCCAAGGTCCTACAAATTCGATCGGTTGGATTTGCCAAAAAATACAACATCCCGGTACACGTCAGATCATCGTTCAGCGAGGAGGAGGGAACCATGGTAGTCGATGAAAATTCCGGCATGGAGCGCCTGGTGGTATCCGGCGTTACCCATGACAAAAATCAAGCCCGCATCACCTTAAAAAAAGTTCCGGACATCCCCGGGATTGCCGCCAAAATTTTTACGCCCGTGGCCAATGCCGGAATTGTCGTGGATATGATTATTCAAAATACCCGCGCTGAAGGACAGACGGATTTGACGTTCACTGTCCCGAGGGCCGATTTTAAGCAAGCGCTCGAAATGCAGACAGCGATTGCCAAGAAAATTCAGGCCGAAGACGTGTTCGGGGACGAAAAAATCGCCAAGGTCTCCGTCATCGGGGTGGGCATGAAAGACCACTCCGGGGTTGCATCCAAAATGTTCAATGCCCTGGCTAAAGAAAGTATCAACATCATGATGATCAGTACTTCTGAGATTAGAATTTCCTGTATCATCGAAGAAAAATACACCGAACTGGCCGTGCGTGTGCTGCATTCGGCTTTTGAGTTGGATAAGAACGGATAGCTGCTACCTGAATCTTGCATGAAAATTAATGCGAATTTTAATTATTATAGCTTCGCCCTGAAGTGCCTTGCATATGAAAACCTCCGACGCCTGAAAGATCCAGGAATCACAAATTGTGGATCTCAAAAGCATATACCAATGAACCGCAGGCCGCTATATTTAGCTAAGCAAAGTGATATGAAGAAATTTAACAGGGAGCAGATGATTATGACACTGCTCGTCGGCGCATTTATTCTGGGCATTTTTATCTATCGATATTTTTTTATGTTCTAATGCAGATCGCATCGGCGCTTACCTGCGTCAGAGCAGATACGCAGGTCGCGGATTCAATGTTGACTTGATCAGGTGAGTGCTGCTAATGTCAACACCAGCGCAAGGATTCGACCAACCGCAAGGCGTCGCAAGGGTTGACCTCGCTCAATGTCTTGGAATATCCTTGCGCTACTGCTAATGCGGAAAATAGCCCGGCCATTCAAGGCCAGAGACCATGAAGCCTTCACCCTGATTTTGGGCGTAAAATCGAGATTTTCATTTTTGGTTGATCGGAATTTGCCGCTGTATGCCAAAAGGTCCTGAGAAAACACCCGTTTGTATCTTGCAACAACTGCTTTGCCCCCCGCTGAAGAAAATGTAATAATTGACAAACCAAAAAATTCCTGTTTTGCTTATGAGGTCAGATACCGTTTCACCGAATGGTGAATCAAGCCGAAAAGAATTTTTGATTTCAAATCAGATAAACAGGTTGTGCAGACTTATATCGAAAAGGAGGTAAGCCATGTCTAAAAAAGTTGCAGCCATCGTTTTGAGTTTGTCCCTTTTGATTGTTTTTTCATGTGTCTCAAAAAGCAAATATGTCGAACTTGAAAATCAGATGAGTAAAACCCAGGCCCAACTGATAGATGAAAACAAGGGCCTCTCGGAGCAGATCGCGCAATTAGAGCGCGATTTGGAAAAAGAAAGAACAACGGTTGCGGTTCAAAAAAACGAACTGTCAGAATTAGATAAACAGCGCCAGGAAATAGAAAGTAATCTCAAAGCGCAAATTGCCAATAAGGACGTCCGCATACAGGAAATCGAAGGAAAATTAATGGTGACCTTTGTCGATAAGATTTTGTTTGATTCCGGCAGTGTCAGAATCAAACCTGAAGGCCAGGAAGTTATTTTAAGATTGGCCGAATCCTTTAAAGACACACAAGACCAGATGATTGTTGTGCAGGGCCACACAGATGATGTCAAAATCGGTGGCGCCCTGCTCAATAAGTTTCCAACCAACTGGGAGTTATCGGCCGCCAGGGCTGCAGCGGTTGTGCGGCTTTTGCAGGATAGGGGAGAAATCGACCCCGCCCGATTAACCGCTAGTGGTTTTAGCTTTTACAAACCGGTCGCTTCCAATGAAACCGAAGAGGATCGCAAACAAAACCGCAGAATTGAAATCATGCTGATGCCCGTGCGGTAACAAGAGCAGTTGAATCGTTCGGCATGGTTTATAACCTACAGCAGGGCCAGATATGGCCCTGCTTTTTTTCTAGGTTGAGCCGGTTGGCCCGTAATCCCGTTTGCCCGTTAAAAAACTGGAAGAAATTGACGCAACCGGCCTCATTTGGGTTTTTCATTGCTGGGAAGAAGTTGGTGCTGTATTGTATCTTCAATCTCTTCGGCAATACGGGCTGCCGCTTGCGCCGGGTCCTTTGCGTCCCGGATCGGCCGACCAATAACCAGATAATCCGCACCGGCACAAATGGCCTCAGCCGGAGTGGTTATCCGGCGTTGATCCTCTTCAGGCGTCATCGTCCAGGCCGGCCGAATCCCCGGTGTCACGGTTAGAAAATTTTGGCCGATGGTTTCCTTGATCCGACTCGCCTCGAGCCCCGAACAGACGACACCGGCGCAACCGGCGGCATGGGCGACACCCGCCTTGTGGGTGACGGTCAACAGCAGATCATCATATAAATCCTGGCGGTAACCGGCCGATTTCAAGTCTTGCGCCGAGACACTGGTTAAGACCGTGACGCCCAGGATCCCCACTTTGCCGCCACCACCGTCAACCGCCGCCGCCAGCATTCGTGATGTCTCACCGACATGAACCGTGGCAAAAGCAACGCCCATATCGGCAATTCGTGCCATCGCCCGTTTGACTGTCGCCGGTATGTCATGCAGCTTTAAATCCAGAAACACCCGGGCTTGAGTTTGTGAATGAATAAAGCCAATAATCTCAGGGCCGGCCTGAATGAAGAGTTCCAGCCCGACTTTGAACAGTCCCACGCTCTCTTTCAACAGCCCGATATAATTTTTGGCCGCCTCGACTGTGGCAACATCCAGGGGAAA
>CAZJHF010000215.1:0-3071 GCA_964545505.1 uncultured Desulfobacterales bacterium
GCTTGAGGGCCGTGATGTTTTCATGGCTGATGACGGCGCGCATGGGACCGGATTCGGGAATGTGGGTGACGCGCATATAAAACCAGCGCTTTTCGGTGGGCGAATGGCAGGGATAATCCAGCAGAAATTCGTCGAGCTCCCCCTTGATAACAGCGCGGATACCCTTGGCAACGCTTTTGGCTTCCTGTGAGCTATCGCCTTTGGCGAGGTCGCAGACCGACAGGTAGTTGATGGGCGAGCCCCCGGCAGGATGTTGCATTTGATTGTCATCGGCAAAGTTCTGCCAGGCCCGATTGGTTTTTAAAATGACCCCATTTCCATCCAATATGGCAATATGCGCGGATAAGGCGTCCAGAATGATATGTGCAAGGGATTCGTTAATTTCCATGCTAACCCGCAGAATATCAATAAATATAAGCGGATTTTAACCATCTATGGCGGGAAAGTAAAGCCAGCGGCAAAAAACGTATATTCATAAAATCATTTCGCGGTAGTTATCCAGATAAAATCCCCAATCGTCAGCCCGACTTCAGCTCCTGCCGGTGCCAGGTAAACCGTTCGAAATGAGGCTCCGGTGCGTCGAGCTGTGCGATCCGGCACGCCGTATTTGTATTGTATATGACCGTTGCCAAGCAGGGCAATTATTTTTTTACTACCAAGATCGGTGGCAATTGACTCCGCCATGATTTCATCCCAGACGCACTGGGCCATATAAAAGTCATCAAATTTGATGCGACTTGGAAAATTGTGTTGCTCAAAAATGGTCTTGACGTAATTTCGATGCGCACTGTTCTTGGTGTCGATTTCTTTGGGCAAATAGCGTTTATCGCTGATGGATAGATTATCAATGCCACCCTCCCGGATACGACCAGGGATGTAAGAAGGAATATTCAGACCCACCAGCTTGATTTTGTTTTGCTTGATGAACAAAAGGATATCCCGATACAGGGAAAAATCGTAGCGCCAGTTCACATACCACTGTGTTTTGCGTAAAAATGCTTCTTCATCCAGCACACCGGCTGTCCATAAATTCAGTACCTCCTGGTAGGAACGATCAAACATCTCCATAGCAACGACAAGATCGTGGTTACGCTTAAAAGCGGCCTGGATGATTTTCAGCTGGATGGCATGATGCGAGACGCTGGTGTGCATTTCGCCCACAAAAATAATCTGATGAAGATTCAGATCTTGTATCATTTCATCGAAGGTCACTTCTTTACCGGATTGCGCTGATATAATCGTGTCCGGCCGAAGGGATTTGACGGTGTCCGAGGTCACCACTTTATCTGATGTCCCGGCACAGCTGACCAGCACACCAAATGCCGCAAAACCGATAAAGCCGCGGCCCAGGATGGCCAGCGCGTTTCTTTTTTCATTTGTTTTTGGGATCATGACCACACCTTGATTTTTCATGTTGAGATCGATAGAATAATACAATTAAGCCTCAACCTCGCATTCATTTTCGTGCAAGATTCAGGTGTAAATAAACTCATGCCTCTTGACAAAAAAACGGTATTCAGAAAAGCGGTTATCCCCTGGTACAATTCTACCACAGCTCATATCGTGGTGGTCTTATTGATGCTTCTGGTGCTTCTATTTGCCGTCACGGGGATTGCTGTCGCCAGGGAAAATCCCGCCTATCAGGGATACATATGGGTGCCGGTCCTATTGATTGCCATGAGTGTAGCGGTCATCGCCGCAACAGTCATCCGTTTGATTAAGCGCTATACCCAATAACGCCAACACCGGCATTCAACCGACTCAAATAGCCCCGTAAACGTACCCATCTTTTTTAATGAATTCAACTTCAATTTTTTCGCTAAGAGCCCTTGGCAACACTGTCTTCCAAAAGTGGATAGATGAGTTCAATGAATTGATAAAGTATTCGAGCCGTTGCGCCCCATATGATGACGTCTTTGAAGGGATATTCAAGCTCACGAATATCCGGCATGGTCGCATGAAAGTTTTTAGCCTGATGTGTTTTTATAAGTGTGCTCAAAGGAATCTCTAGCACTCTGGCAATTTCGCTCGGATCAAATCGAATCGGCCCTTTGCCGCTCCAGTACCCGACAAAGGCCTCGATGTCTTTGGGCCGTGTAAGGGTCTGGAAATGTCCGAGGGAGCCGATCAAATCGACCTGATCTTTGCTGATTTTCAGCTCTTCTTCCAGTTCCCGGAAAGCAGTTGCAACCGGACTGGGATCTGTGTTTTCCATGTGCCCGCCCGGTAAGGCCACCTGGTTGCGCCAGGGATACCCTTCCGTATCCGACTTTTGAATGGCCAGAATGTAAGGTTCCGGCCGGTTGAAAAGCAGCAAAAATACACACGCCGGCGGATGTGAATCGGAAGCCGGGAGTCCAATCGGATCGGAATTGTGGATGACTTCTCTAATTCGTTTATAATCGATGGTTTCAAATCTCATTGTTAAACTTAACTGTTCATTCGATGTGAGTGTCGCCGGGCGGCTCTCGGTATCCTAAGAACTCACCTTTATGCGGTGATCGGGGTGTCATGGCAGGGAAAAATCAACAGCAGATGATTAATCCTGAGCACGCTTTTCAATGACCGTTTTTAGGATGTATTTCATTACATCCGGTGGTATATAACCGGGTCGCCGGCCGATAATGCGACCATTTTCAGCTATGAATATGGTATCCGGCAAGCCCCTGACGCCATATTGGCTGGATGTGGTCGTTTCCTTGTCAAAATCGACTTTAATTGAAATAAAATTTTCATTTAACGATGAAATAATCACTGGGTCTTTGAATGTCTCTTTCTCCATTACTCCGCAGTAATAGCACCAGTCCGCCGTAAAATGGATGAACACCTTCTTTTTTTCAAATTTACTTCGTGCCATTCCGTCTTTATAGGAATGCCATTGGATGTCGGTGGTGGATGCAGAACCGTTAATGAAAAATAACATTGAAAAAAATAGAAATAATATGGTGAAACCCGGGGTTTTAAACTTCATTCGTATCCTATCAAATTCGTTACATTTGTTCACTTCGGTATTGAACTGGCTTATAAGCGATCTCCAAAAGAGCAGATCGCGCCAGCAGGTTGGCCGGTTG
>CAZJHF010000215.1:3171-4510 GCA_964545505.1 uncultured Desulfobacterales bacterium
ACGGGAAAACAGGCAACGGGCTCAACCTGAATACCGTTTATGCCTTAAAGATAGGTTATACCTAATTCTAACATCAATTCTTGAGTGTCGCAAATCGGAGGCTAAGATTACCGCTTAATTACTTATCGATGGCTTTAACGGCGGGGCTATTGTTGGTAAAATTCTTTATTACCTCCTGACCCAGTTCCATGGAGCGATTGGTTGCAACTTCAACGGCATTGATCAGGGTGGTGCGCAATCCACCGCTTTCCAGCGTGGCCAGACCGGCAATGGCCGTCCCGCCCGGAGATGTCACCCGATCTCTGAGCTGGCCCGGATGTTCGTTGGTCTCGATCAACATTTTAGCGGCCCCCAAAACCGTCTGGGCGGACAGAAAAAGGGCCTCCCGGCGCGACAACCCCACTTTTACACCAGCATCGGCCATGGCCTCGACGATCAAGAAGATATAGGCCGGACCGCTGCCGCTCAGTCCGGTAATGGCATCCATCAGGTAATTTTCAGGAATAAAAACCGTCTTACCTATAGAATTAAAAATGGTCATTGCCAGTTTGATATCTTCTTCGGATGCGTGTTTTCCAGCCGCAACGGCTGTGGCCGCTTCTTTTACGGCTGCGGCGATATTGGGCATGACCCGGATCAAACGTAATTTTTTATTCAGGCAGGACTCGATGGCTTCCATGGGAACACCGGCCGCAATCGAAATAATGAGTTTGGACATGTCGAGTTTTTCTGCGGTTTCATTGAGAACGGCAGCCATAATCTGGGGTTTGACGGCATAGATAACAATGTCTGAATCGGCAACCGCCTCCAGATTATTGGCTGTCGTTTTCGCCCCGTAAGTGTCCTGTATGGTTTTAAGCTTGGCTTCACGCACATCGGTGCAAATGATATTTTCGGGTTTGGATGATGCCGAGCCAATCAAGCCGCTAATCAGGGCTTCGCCCATATTTCCCGTTCCGATAATGCAAATTTTTTTGTCTCTTAGCATAATGATAAACTCCGTTCGGCTAATTTAAGCTCATAATAGGCCGAAAAAATGCACGCCTCCTCCCGAATCTATCCGGCAGGTGGCATGGGTTATGTTAATTTCTCCTAAAATTTCTGCAATTTATAGGCTGTCCAGTGGTTAGTCAAGCAAATTATAGCGCAAACAGCTCTGGCGTTTCAACCACCGCCGTCATTTCACAGCATAAAGGGGGCACGTTTTCGGTAAACCGTGGAATAATGGAATAGTGGAAAATTGGAATATTGAACAGAAAATAGGGTGATGAACCGGGTTGTTCGTCCAATTTTATGATTGACATGCTGCGATTTAAATATTATAATGGTCTAACCATTA
>CAZJHF010000215.1:4610-7173 GCA_964545505.1 uncultured Desulfobacterales bacterium
TCGACGGACGTCTGAAAACCGGCGATACGCTACCCTCAGAGCGTCAGCTCAAAGACATGTTTAACATCAGCCGCGGCACATTGCGCGAAGCGCTGCGGGTCCTGGAGCAAAAGGGCTTAATCGAAATCAAACTCGGCGTTGGCGGGGGGTCTGTGGTCAAAGATCTGAATGCCGACCAGGTGAGCGAAGGTCTGGCGCTGTTAATCCGATCGCAAAAGGTTTCTTTGAATCATCTGGCCGAATTTCGCGAAGATGTGGAGGGATTTGTGGCCGCCCGTGCGGCTGCCAATCGCTCGGCCGCAGACATCGGCAAACTGACCGACCTTTTAGACGAGGCCCGCAAATGCATCGAAGCAGGCCCGGCGCAACGGGACGCCTTTCTCGACATTGATAAACGTATCCACATGACCCTGGCGCAGGCAGCGGCGAACCCGATATATATTTCGGTGCTGCATTCGGTCCATGACAACATTCATCGCTATTATGATGAGTTCCTTTCCATGGATGCACGCGAATTGCAGGAAAACTACCGTGATCTGTGTGATCTAGTGCATGCGGTCGACAAAGGCCATGCCGACCGGGCGCGCCGCCTGGCCCGCAACCATGTCCGCCGATTTAATTCGTACATGCGGAAAAGAGCGGACCAAAAGAAAGCCGTTGAAGTTTAGTGGACCAATGAAGGTGTCAGCCCTTCCGATCAACCCTGAAACCTGCCTGCAGGCCGAAGCTTTCAAAGCGAAGGCTGGACACCCGACACCTAATTTGAAAAACCGCATAATGCTTTTGATCTGAAATTTTTATCACGAAAGCACGAAAATATGAAAACACGAAAAATTTAAAATAAATTTCGTGCTTTTAGCCTTTCGTGTTTTCGTGATTGATTTAATTTTTATTAAATTTTGCACATCTCAAGTGAGAATAGGAATAAGAAAATGGCCTTGAAGCGCATCACAAAGCATCCCGTTCTGGAAATACCTGAAAACAAAGAGATTACCTTTACCTGGAATGGCAAACGGCTGAGCGGATATGAGGGCGAAATGATATCATCCACCCTTTTTGCCAACGGCATTCAGATATTCGGTCATCATCCCAAGGATAACAGCCCCCAGGGAATGTTCTGCGCCAACGGGCAGTGCTCCCAGTGCCTGGTCATTGCCGATGGTCAGCCGGTCAAGTCATGTATGACACCCTTGGCGCAAGGCATGGTCGTCGAGAGCGTCGAGGGGTTGCCCCGGCTGCCGGAAGACGATGTTGAACCGGAAATTCAGACTGCAGAGGTAAAAGAAGTCGACGTGTTGATCATCGGTGCCGGCCCGGCCGGTCTGGCGGCGGCGGTGGAACTGGGCAAGCTCGGCGTTGAGACCCTGGTTCTGGATGATAAGGACCGCCCGGGGGGCAAACTGGTTTTGCAAACGCATAAATTTTTCGGCTCGGTTGAAGATTCCTACGCCGGGACGCGCGGCTTTGAAATCGCAAACATTCTGGCAGATGACATCGGCAAACTGGACTCGGTGGACATCTGGTTGAATACGACAGCGGTCGGGGTATTTTCAGATAAGATTGTCGGTGCCGTCACAGGTGTTAAGAACAAACATTACCGGCAAATCAGACCCAAAAAGCTGTTAGTTGCCACCGGTGCCAGAGAAAAAATGCTGTCTTTTCCGGGAAACACCCTGCCGGGTGTATATGGTGCCGGCGCATTCCAGACGCTGGTTAACCGCGATCTGATCAAATCCTCGGAAAAGGTGCTGATTGTCGGCGGCGGTAACGTCGGGCTGATTGCCGGCTACCATGCCATTCAGGCCGGTATCGAAGTGGTTGCCCTGATAGAAGCCCTGCCACAGGTCGGCGGATACAAAGTTCATGCCGATAAGCTCAAGCGGCTGGGGGTGCCGATTTTAACCGGCCATACCGTTGTGGCCGCAACGGGTCAGGACAGGGTCGAAGCGGTCACCGTCGCCCGCCTGGATCAGAACTGGAAGGTTGTTCCGGATACCCACAAAACATATACGGTGGATACCGTTCTGATCGCCGTCGGTCTGGATGAAGTCAATGAATTTTATTTAAAAGCACAGCAGTGGGGTATGGATGTCTTTTGTGCCGGAGACGCCCAGGAAATTGCCGAAGCATCGGCGGCCATGTTTACGGGCAAGATTGAGGGGTTGAAAATCGCCCAGTCCTTAGGATTGCCGGTCGGTGAGGTTCCCGCCGAATGGGATGAAAAAGCCACCATTTTAAAGGCCAAACCCGGTCCGGCTGTCACGCGTAAACAGCCAGACCGGGAAGAAGGGGTATTTCCGATTTTCCACTGTTACCAGGAGGTGCCCTGCAATCCCTGTACGTCGGTATGCCCGGTCGATGCGATCCGGACCGAACGCGATGACATCACCGGCTTGCCCTACATCATCGATTTGGATGCCTGCACCGGTTGCGGCAGCTGCGTGGCAGTCTGTCCGGGTCTGTCGATGATTCTGGTCGACTATCGGGACGATCCCGAACACCCCCTGATCACCCTGCCCTATGAAATCTGGCGCGAGCGGGTTGAAGTCGGACAGAAGGTCCC
>CAZJHF010000216.1:0-7163 GCA_964545505.1 uncultured Desulfobacterales bacterium
CATCACCTTTGGGCGGAAAAATACGACAGAGAGCTGAAAGATATATTTGCTATGAAAGATGAGATCACAATGAAAATTGCTACTGTCCTGCAAGTAAAATTGACCGAGGGAGAGTCGGCGAATTGGGGACCTGAAACGAAGAGTTTTGAGGCCTACATAAAAATGAGGCAATCATGGGAGCATTTCAGGGCCTTCACTCCCGATGACAACATCTTATCAAGGCAAAAGGCGAAAGAAGCCCTTGACTTGGATCCGAATTATTCGTCAGCAACGGAAATGTTTGCCTGGACCCTTCTCATGGATGGGATTTTTGGCACGAGCAAAACACCTGAAAAATCTATCGAACAGGCCTTTGAACTGGCGCAGAAAGTTCTTGACCGAGGAGACAGTGATGCTGGTGCACACTTCTTGATTGGCTATGCCTATTCACGGAAAGGGCAATTTGATAAGGCCATTTCGGAGTTAGAAATAGCTCGTGACCTTTTCCCAAATAACGCTGAGATAAATGCGGGCTTGGGTATGATTTTAAACGCTGCTGGTAAGCCGGAAGACGCAATAAATGTACTTAAAAATGCAATGCGTTTGAGCCCAATTCCACCGAGCTGGTACTTAGAAAATTTAGGCGGCGCTTATCGCTTGACAGGACAGTATAAAAAAGCGGTCCACGAGTATAAAAAAGCGATTCAGCTGCAACCCGATGATATGTTTTCTCACCTGAACTTAGCTTTATGCTATGTTAAATTAGGGCGGGAGGAGGATGCAAATGCTGAAGCAGCAGAAGTGCTTAGGATAAATCCCAAATTCTCAGCGGAAAGTTATGCCAAGCATATCCCGCTTAAAGGCGAGGCCTCTAAAAAGATCCTTATTGACGGTATGCGTAAGGCGGGCTTGCCTGGATAACCAACATATCAGCAAAATTGGCTACTCTGAAAAACTTGTGATATCTAATTTCACCATTCAGAATATCTAAGTTGCCTTTTTGCTATAAATAATAAGTTTAAAGATACTGTGATATCAATATTATATCTCAACTGGATACAACGCAGTTTGTATTCCGGCCTTCCCAATCAAAGTCCTTCCCGCTATTTGTCCTTCAATTAGAAATGAGAGCGCATTTGGATAAACTATATGTGCTTTGTATTGACGAGCACCAGGCCCTCTTTGATCCCACTTTCCTGCAGGCACTGTTCCGCCTGAGGGGTGATGTTGATAAACGCCCTGCGGGTGGGCACCTCAAACCAGAGCTCTTTGCGAAAACTTTTCATTATGTACTCCTTTATACATTTATATTTATTTTTCACAATAATTCGTGTTAATCGTGGCTGAAAAATTAATAGTCACAACCCTTATTACCTGAATCCTGTATCAGAGTGAATACAAAATCCAGGTATAATATTACGGGTTTAATTTCAATCTGAAATCCATTGGCGCCTAAATTGAAGCCATTTGATAAAAAAATAAAACACATCAAGTCGCTTTTGCCCGAGGTGATGATCGTCGATCGCAGATTTGCCTTGCGGGAGCTGGGACGCCTGAAGGGTAAAAAGGCCAGGGCCTTGCCGGCGGAAAAGCTGCGTGGCCGGCTGGATCGCCTTGAAGGACGCCTGGAGACATCCCGACGCAAGCGAAACCGGCGCCTGAAGAATGTGCCGCCCTTCAGCGCTATCGATTCTTTGCCGATAACGGCCAAAAAGACCGAGATCATTCAGGCGATTAAAAAACATCCTGTCGTTATCGTATCCGGTGAAACCGGCTCCGGCAAAACCACGCAATTGCCCAAATATTGTCTGGCCGCCGGGCAGGGTATCGCCGGCGTCATCGGGCATACCCAGCCGCGCCGAATTGCCGCCATGACGGTCGCCCGCCGGATTGCCGAAGAATTCGGTCAGGATCTGGGTGATGCCGTCGGCTACAAAATTCGATTCCAGGATCGCACCTCAAAAAAGGCTTATGTAAAAATCATGACCGACGGTATCCTGCTGGCCGAAACGCAGACCGACCGGTTCTTGAACGCCTACGACACGATCATTGTCGATGAAGCCCATGAGCGCAGCCTGAATATTGATTTTATCCTGGGCATTTTACAGACGCTGCTCGCTCGCCGGGACGATCTTAAGCTGATCATCACATCGGCCACCATCGATACGCAAAAATTCTCCAAAGCCTTCGGGGATGCCCCGGTCATCGAAGTGTCGGGCCGTATGTACCCGGTGGACGTGCGTTTTGAGAAACGGGGATCCAAAAAAGCCGAAAAAAATGAGGAAACCCATGTGGAGCGGGCAGCACAATCAGTTAGAGGGCTTGTAACCGAAAGCCGCCGGGGTGATATCCTGGTGTTTATGCCCACCGAACAGGATATCCGGGATACCTGTGAGCTGATTGAAGGCTCAAAATTTAAAAATTCGCGGATCTTACCGCTTTACGCGCGGCTGACGGCCGCCGAGCAGGCCCGGGTCTTTGCACGCTCGTCTGAACGCAAGATCATTGTGGCCACCAATGTGGCCGAAACCTCCCTTACCATTCCGGGGGTCAAATATGTAGTGGATTCAGGTCTGGCGCGTATTTCCAGCTATTCTCCCCGAACCCGCACGACCTCCCTGCCGGTGGTGCCGATTTCGCGCAGCAGTGCCGACCAGCGCAAAGGGCGTTGCGGCCGGGTCCAGAAAGGTGTTTGCGTGCGTCTGTTTGCCGAAAAAGAATATCTTAGCCGCCCGTTGTATACCCGGCCGGAGATCTTGCGTGCCAATCTGGCGGAAGTCATTCTGCGCATGATTTCCCTGCGTCTGGGCGACATCAATGATTTTCCCTTTATCGACCGGCCGGATTCAAAGAGCATTAAAGACGGGTATGATTTGCTGTATGAACTGGGGGCGATCCTGCATCGGCGGCAGGCATCAGGCGTCAGGCCGCAGACCAAAGATGAGCGGCCAAAAGCGGCATCAAACAAAGGTGTATCGGCCAAAGCAGTTGTACTCACTGAGAAGGGGCGCTTGATGGCCAGGATCCCGCTGGATCCCCGTCTCTCAGGAATGCTGCTCGAGGCCAAAGACCGGGGGTGCCTCGATCAAATTGCGGTCATTGTGGCGGCGCTCAGCATCCAGGACCCACGGGAACGGCCCCTGGAAAAAACGACCGAAGCCGATAAAGCCCATGCGCAGTTTGATGATCCCATATCTGATTTTACCACCTTGCTGAACATCTGGAATCGCTACCACCATGTCTGGCAGACCCGCAAAAGCGGCAATCAACTCAAACGCTTTTGCCGGCAGCACTTTTTATCATACAACCGTATGCGCGAATGGCGCGATATTCATTTTCAGGTTCGCACCATTTTAGAAGAATTCGGCATCGCCAAGCGGCGACGCAGCGAAAAAGTATCTGCGCAGAATTTGAATTTGGACCGTGAGCAACCCTTGTATCGATCGATCCACCAATCAATTCTCAGCGGTTATCTATCCAATATCGCCGAGAAAAAGGAAAAAAATATTTTCCAGGCCACCCAGAATCGGGAGGTCATGGTTTTTCCGGGATCGGGATTGTTTGACCGGGCCGGACGTTGGGTTGTAGCCGCTGAAATGGTCCAAACCTCGCGGCTGTTTGCGCGCACGGTGGCCAATATTGAAAGTCACTGGCTCGAAGGGCTGGGGGGGGATCTGTGCCGCAGAACCTATCAGAATCCCCGCTGGCAAAAAAGTCAGAACGCGGTCATGGTCGATGAACAGGTCAGTCTCTTTGGTTTAATCATTGCCCGGCGATCGGTTGCTTATGGCCCCCTAAACCCGGATGAAGCCGCTGAAATTTTTCTACAATCTGCGATTGTAAAGGGTGACCTGAAAAAGCCGTTGGCTTTTATGACTCACAACCGGCGCCTGAGCGATGATATCAAACGGCTCGAAGATCGCCTGCGTCGGCACGATCTGTTGATCAGCGAAGAAGCCCTTTTTGATTTTTACGCCGCAAAATTGCCGGGCATCTACAGCGTGCAAATGCTAAAAGATCGGATCAAAAAAAAAGGCGGCGATCGATTTTTGCTTCTGAAAAAGCAGGATCTGATGAATTATGATCCGGATGCCGGCGAACTGGCGCAGTATCCCTTGAGCACCAAAATCAAGGGACAACGGTTCAAATATGCGTATCATTTCGAGCCCGGCAAAGATGATGACGGTGTCACCCTTCAGGTGCCGGTTTCCCTGGCAACTGCGGTTCCAAAGGAAGCCTTTGATTGGCTGGTGCCGGGTCTGATCAAAGATAAAATTGAAACCCTCATCAAAGGTCTTCCCAAAGCCTATCGTAAAAAGCTGGTTCCGGTGAATGAAACTGTAGAGATTATTAATCGGGAGATGCCCCGGGGCAAGCAAGCGTTGCTCTCAGTGCTGGGCGAGTTTATATTGCAGCGTTTCGGGGTTGACATTCCCGCCACTGCCTGGCCGATCGAATCCCTGCCGGATCATCTTAAAATGCGAATTTCGATGGTTGCCCCCGACGGGCGGGTACTACGTTCGAGCAGAGACACCGGCGTTCTCTCGCAAGCTACCCGGGAAGATGTTGCAGCCGATGCGTTTGAAGCCTATCGCCAAAAATGGCAGAAGACGGGTATCACCTGCTGGGATTTCGGTGACCTGCCCGAGTTCATCAGCAGCCCCCCAAAGACCCCATCGAAATGGGTCGCCTATCCAGCGCTGGAAGCCGGTGACGATCCTGTCAAATCGGTGCGCTTAACATTGTTTTTACAGCAGGATAAAGCGCTTGCCGTTCATCGCCAGGGAGTTGCCGGTCTGTATAAAATCCGTTTTGCAAAGGATTTGAAATTCCTGAAAAAAGGATTAAAATTGCCCGGGCAGTTTAAAGCAGCGGCCGATTATTTCGGGGGCTCCACCCGCATTGCGCAGCACCTGATGGATCGGGTTATAGCGGATCTGTTTGCTAAAGATATCAGGACACAACATGACTTCGACGCGCAGGCCGAAAGCGTCTCTCCGATCCTTATTTCATACGGCCAGAGCCTGCTTGAATCGTCTCTGGTGGTTTTAAAGGCCTATCACCGGGTGCGTAAAGAATTTGAACAGTTGAAGCGGTCTCATCTGGCAAATACGGCTGTACAAAATTTTTGCGAAGATTTAATATCAGCTCTCCAGCGTCTGGTTCCGGATACATTTATCCATCTTTACGATGATAGGCGGATGGCTCACATCGAACGGTATATCAATGCCATGCAGATCAGGGCCCGGCGCGCTTTGCTGGATTTTGAAAAAGACCAGGCCAAAGACAGGGAAGTTAAAACGGTTGTGGCACGTCTGGACCAGTTGCTGCAAGCCCTTTCGTCCAATGCAACGGTTGAAAAAAGAAAGGCGCTGGAAGAATTGTTTTGGATGATCGAAGAGTATAAAGTATCCATTTTTGCCCAGGAACTGAAAACCGCCTTTCCGGTCTCTAAAAAACGGTTGGAGAAAAAGCTGGCTGAAATTAATCGAATGCTCTAGTGAGCTGTCCTAGAAATACTTACCAGAATCAAACCGGTCATGTCATTTTCTGAAAGGCGCTATGATTATCATATTGCCGGTGCCCCGCTATTTGGGATTCATCCAGCGCCAGGGGTTGAGCCAAAAGCGTCAGTGCCTGTCATCCCAAATATCGGGGCACGGTGTTGCTAATGGTCAATCATAGGCATATCGCCTTTCAGAAAAAAACATGACCTTCCGGCAACTGGCGGCTGGCTTTGGGTTGCTGATTATCGACGTATCAGCCAGCAGCCAGTAGCCAGTAGCCAGCAGCTTACGTAAACAAATGATGGTTGTTAAAAATGGCACAGCGTTCAAATAAACCATTGGTGACAGTGATCATCCCGACCTACAACCGGGACTGGGTTGTTGGAGAAGCCATTGATTCGGTACTCGCTCAATACTTCAGCGATTATGAGCTCATCGTGGTCGATGATGGGTCAGATGATCGCACACCTGAAATCCTGGCGGCTTACGGAAACCAGATTAGCGTTTTGCGCCAGGCCAACAGAGGCGTCAGCGCGGCCAGAAATCGGGGGATTGCCGCGGCCGCAGGCCGTTTGGTTGCTTTTCTGGATTCAGATGATCTCTGGCTGCCCCAAAAACTGTCCACCCAGGTGAAATTTTTTGCTGAGAATCCGGATGCCGTTATCTGCCAGACCGAGGAGCAATGGGTGCGAAACGGCGTTCGCGTCAATCCCAAAAAGCGACATCTAAAATTTTCGGGCATGATATTTGAGCGCTCACTGGCGCTTTGTCTGGTAAGTCCCTCGGCGGTCATGATTAAAAAGGCGCTTTTCGACGCTGTGGGTGTTTTTGACGAAGACCTGCCCGCCTGTGAAGATTATGATCTGTGGCTGCGCATCAGTTGCCGCTATCCGGTCGATCTGATTAAAACCTCATTGATCATTAAACGGGGTGGACATGAAGACCAGCTTTCCAGATCAGCGGGATTGGATAAATTTCGTATCCGCTCTCTGATAAAATTACTTGAAGACAACCTGCTGGCACCACCGCAACAACTGGCCGTCAGTAAGACCTTAACAGAAAAATGCGCTGTATATGCCGGCGGTTGCCGCAAGCGCGGAAGAGAAGAAGAAGCCCAATACTATGACCAGCTGGCTGATCAAGTTAGAAAACAGATGACAGAGGACACAAGTCGGGGGATCGATGGTGGCAACAAACAGTAGACGAAGTCTTTCTATCCCCATAATGGCTTGGAGCTTTTTCTTGATTCGGCTGCTGATATTTCTGCCCGCCATTGTTAAAAATTGAGAAGAAAAACGTTCGGGCGTATAGAATAAGCATCTGTAATATATTAAAAATTTGGCCATATCGGCGGCAGCCATACATATCGCCAGTTTATCGCGTTGCCACATCGTGTCGTTTCATTAACCCATTGAATATCAATTTGTTACAAACTTCTTGCATTCGTAATTTGGATTTGTTAGGTCTTCGACAGGCAAGCTGGGATTGAATTCTGCTTCCGGTCACTTATATTATGGTTTAAATTGCTTATTATCGGGTACAAGGACGTTGTTGAAAAAGTTTTCATCTTGTAACGTTTACGGTTATTAACCCATAAAGGAGGTTCTGATGAAAAAAGTACTCATTTTTAGTTTAGCCGTGATCTTTGGTTTTGCCCTTGTAATGGGCTGTGGACCC
>CAZJHF010000217.1:0-7138 GCA_964545505.1 uncultured Desulfobacterales bacterium
CTTCCGGTATATTGTGCAACGTAATGGCCAGGACCAAAAGGACACTGCGGTGCCAACTGGTTTTAATACCCTCGGCTTCCTCTCTTGGAAACCCCAGGTGCAGATGGGGGAGAATTTTATCGATTATCCAGAGGAAAACACCGCCTAAAAGAAATCCGACTGTTGCCGGAACCCAGGCTGGTAGATTGCCACCTTCAGCCATTTCAATAGCGGGTGCCAGCAGTGACCAATAGCTGGCGGCAATCATCACCCCCGCCGCAAAGCCGAGCATACCGTCCAACATTTTTCGGTTGATTTCTTTGAAAAAGAAGACAAGCCCGGCCCCTAAGGCGGTTAAAAACCAGGTAAATAAAGTTGCTGTCAATGCCTGTGCGACTGGATGAAGTCCTGTGAACCAAGCAACCATAAAGACCTCTCCTTCAGGTTAAAGTAATGCGATTAAACTTTTCAATTCCGACAATCTATCGCAGGAGCTCATTTTTCGCCCGGAGGATATAGATATATCTTTTACATTTGAGCGGTCAAGAAAAACCCATCAAGGTGTTGGAAACTGCCCGATTGAACTCCCGGCTGACAGGTAGGTACAGTTGGCTTGACGGTGCTTCTGGCACTTCCTATTTTTTCATAAATGAATTTTATTGAATCTTTGTGTCTTTTTTACTAAACATATTCGGTAACGAGGCAGGCCATCCATGAAACTATATCTGTACAATTCACTAACGCGTAAAAAGCAACAGTTCGAACCAATCAAATCCGGTGCTGTCGGGCTGTATACTTGCGGGCCGACGGTCTACAATTATGCCCATATCGGCAATCTGCGCACCTATATATTTGAAGACATATTAAAGCGGGTGCTGATTTACAACGGGTATGCGGTCAGACATGTCATGAACATCACCGATGTAGGCCACTTAACCGGTGATCGTGATATGGGTGAAGATAAAATGGAAGCGGGTGCCGCCCGGGAGGGTAAAAGTGCCTGGGATATTGCTGAATATTACACGCGGTCATTCAAACGGGACCTTGAGCAGCTCAATGTCCTGGCGCCGGACGTGTGGGTAAAGGCCACCGATACCATACCCGAGCAAATTGCCCTGATAAGGACCCTTGAGGAAAAAGGATATACCTACCAGACTTCTGACGGCATTTATTTTGATACATCCAAATTCAAGGATTACACCAAGCTGTCCCATCAGGACCTTGAAGCGCTCAGAGAAGGCGCCCGGGTCGAACGCAACCCGGAAAAACGCAATCCCACGGATTTTGCCCTCTGGAAATTTTCACCACTGGGCTCAAAGCGGCAGATGGAATGGGATTCCCCCTGGGGCGTGGGTTTTCCCGGCTGGCATCTTGAATGTTCTGCCATGAGTATGAAATTTTTGGGTGAGCAACTGGACATTCACTGCGGGGGCACCGATCATATCGATGTGCATCATACCAATGAAATTGCTCAATCTGAAGCGGCGACGGGAAAATCTTTTTTCAATTTCTGGATGCACGGGGCTTTTCTGATCATTCAGGGTGGGAAGAAAATGGCCAAAAGCGAGGGCAACTTTCTGACCCTCGAGAATGCGTTTCTTAAAAAGGATATTAGCCCGTTGGTCTATCGCTTTGCATCCTTTTTAACCCATTACCGCAAACCCATGGAGTACAGCGACGAGAGCACAGAAGCCGCCCGTAACGGCTTGCTGCACCTGCAAAATCAGGTGCGGCAGATCACTGCTGCCGGTGTTGAGGCCGACGGATCCATTAACGCTGAATTTAAAAGCAAATTTACGGAAACCCTCAATAATGATTTGAATATGCCCCGGGCCATGGCCGTCATCCAGGAGATGCTCAAAAGCAAGCTCAGCGATGCCCAGAAGTACAGTACCGTTATGGATTTTGATCAGGTGCTGGGGTTGCAGTTGGATCAACTCGATCGAGACCAGGCTCTGCCTGAAGCCGTCCAGAAATTGGTCGCAGGACGTCAGCAGGCCCGAAAAAATAAAGATTTTGCAACTTCCGACCAATTGCGCGCCGAAATCGAGGCCCTGGGCTATCAGGTCCAGGACACCCCGGACGGCATGAACGTCGTCAAAAAATAACCCCTCTAGATACAGATCATTAAATTTTTATCTCAGATGATCTTGACAATACACCTATTATGTGTATAATGTGTATACTTTACACCTAAAGGGGTTTCTGCTATGAGAACCAATATTGTTATCGATGATGATCTGCTGGAGGAAGCTTTTTCTGTAAGTGATGTAAGAACCAAAAAAGATCTGATCCATGAAGCATTGAGAGCATTTATAAGATTGAACAAACGCAAAGATCTTACGGAATTGGCAGGCGCGATCAGTTTCTATAAAGGCTATGATCATAAAAAACTGAGGAAAATGGGAGTGTGATTTTAATCGATACTTCTGTTTGGATTGAAGTCCTGCGGGATAAAACCGGTCGGACAGTGAACCTGTTTCGAGAATGGGTCGGTGATGAAATCATTGTGTTCAGTCGCTTTATCCAGCTTGAGCTCCTGCAGGGAGCCAAAAATGAGCAGGAATGGCAACAGCTTGATACTTACCTTTCAACTCAATATTATTTTGAAACCACCGATGATACATGGCGAGATGCTGCCAGGATATATTTTGAACTCAGAAAAAACGGGATAACTATCAATAGCCCCATTGATTGCTGCATCGCTCAGTTGGCCATTGAATCTCATGTATTGCTTTTACACAGAGATAAAGATTTTGAGATGATTGCCAGGATCAGGCCTCTGGCGGCCGAACGATTTAAGTTAGAGTAGCTGCGAAAAATATATTCGGTTTGACATCGCTTTCCCTTTGAGGGTCCTTGCGAGCGGAGCGAAGCAATCTAATGCAAAGCATCGTAATACGCTCAAGCGGCTCAGATTGCTTCGTCGCTGAGCTCCTCGCAATGACAGCATATCGGATTTTGACAACCGCTATAAGATGAGGAATACCAATACATTCAATACCAGCACCAAAACAAAAGGCAGCGCTTTTTATGGCTCTGCCTTTTTAAACAGGGTAGAAATGGCGTTAAGGCTTTAGCTTTTGTTTGAGGGCTCCCGCATCCTGTGGGATTTCACATCTTGATCTCATCGATCCATGTGTTCAAGCGGCACAGACTTTTCGACAAAAATAAAAATGTAAACGGGTATCAGAGGCTTTAGCTTTTGTTCGATGACCCCCGCTTGCAAGCGGGATTTCACATCTTTTTATTTTGTAAATTAAGGAGTTCAACAGGCGTATTTCTGTTTGAAAACGGAGCGTACACGGAGTACGCGAGTATTTTAAACTGTAATATAACGCAGTCAGCGGGCAAAAGATGAAGCCTCTGATACCCGTTTTAGCCGCATTTATTGAAGCCACAAAAATGACAGAGTATACACCCTTCTTCAAAACTGACCGTCTGGCCGCATTCGGGACATTTTTCACCCATCAGGCTATATTCAGTTTTATGACTGGTAGCAGCATTTCCGGAAATATATCTGTTATCCAGCACCCGCGCAATAGCATCGGGGATGGACAGCACCAGTCCGCCATTTTGAAAAATCGGATGCTCACCGCCAATTCCCTTAAGCTGGTCAACGATGTCATTGACTTTAACGCCCGATCTTAAGGCCAATGACGCCAGACGGCCGATGGCTTCGGTTTTGGCGGTGGTCGAGCGGCCGGATTTGCCAATGGTGGCAAATACTTCGAAAGGCTGCCCGTCATATTCGGTAACGGTTACATAAAGATGACCGTAACCGGTTTTCATCTTGGTGGTGAAGCCTTCAAGTGTATCCGGCCGTTTTTTGACGGCTGACAGGAATTTATTGCCGATTTTTTCTTGGCGTGAAAAAGATAGTACCTGGTTTTCTTTGCTGCCATCGCGATAGATCGTCACCCCCTTACAACCCAGTTCATAGGCCAGGTTGTAAACCTTCATAACGTCGTCTTCAGTGGCATCGTGGGGCAAATTAACCGTCTTTGAAACGGCATTATCGGTATACTTTTGAAAAGCAGCCTGCATGCGAATATGCCACTCCGGTGAAATGTCATGGGCGGTAACAAATACGCGGCGGACTTCTTTGGGTATCTGTTTGATTTTTCTGATGCTGCCTCTTTTGGCAATTTCATCCATCAATTCGCGGCTGTAGAAACGTTGTTCATTGGCCACTTCTTCAAAATACGGATTGACTTCGAGCAATTTATCGTTGTCCATCACGTTGCGCACAAAGCTCAATGCGAACAGGGGCTCGATGCCGCTGGAGCAGCCGGCAATAATGCTCAGGGTGCCGGTGGGGGCAATAGTTGTGGTGGTGGCATTGCGCAGTTTGATACCCTGATCCTTGTAGATGCTGTCTTCCCAGTTGGGAAATACGCCGCGTTCTTCGGCCAGATTCTGGGAAGCTTCGTGGGCATTATCCTGTATGAATCGCATGACTGCTTCGGCAGTTTCCAGGGCTTCTTCAGAGTTATAGGGAATTTTGAGCTGATATAGCATATCGGCGAATCCCATAACACCCAGGCCAATTTTACGATTGCCATGAACCATCTCATCGATTTCCCCCAGCGGATATCTGGACATGTCGATGGTGTTGTCTAAAAAACGCACGGTCCAGCCGATGACTTCCTTTAAGCCTTCAAAATCGATTTTCGGCCCATCACCATTTTCGAGCACAAATTTGGCCATGTTGATCGATCCCAGGTTGCAGGCCTCCATGGGCAGCAGTGGCTGTTCGCCGCAGGGGTTGGTGCTTTCGATATCACCGAGTTGCGGTGTGGGATTATCCCTGTTAATGCGATCTAAAAAAATGATACCCGGATCGCCGTTTTTCCAGGCCTGCTTTATCAGGGTTTTATAGACTTCGGCGGCATTTAAGCGATTAACGGCTTTCTGATCGCGGGGATCAATCAGGTCATAATCATCCTGTTTATCAATGGCCTCCATAAAATCATCGGAAACCCCCACGGATATATTGAAATTATTGAGCTCGCTGTTGTCTTCTTTGCTGAAAATAAATTCCATGATATCCGGGTGGTCCACCCGTAAGATGGCCATATTGGCCCCGCGGCGGGTACCGCCCTGTTTGACCTGCTCGGTGGCGGTGTTAAAAATCTTCATAAAGGATACCGGTCCTGAGGCCACGCCGCCGGTAGTACCCACAGTGCTGTTTTTGGGGCGCAGCCGTGAAAACGCGAAACCGGTACCACCGCCGGATTTATGAATCAAGGCGGCATGATGCAGGGCTCCGAAAATGCCTTCCATGCTGTCTTCGACCGGCAGGACAAAACAGGCCGCCAGCTGCCCCAGGCGGCGACCGGCATTCATCAGCGTCGGCGAATTGGGCAGAAATAGCGCTTCGGTCATCATGGTATAAAAGGTTTCCTCCCACTTTTCGATCTGTTCGGCGGAAGGTTTGCCGTATTTTTTTTCGGCCTTGGCGATGTGTCTGGCAACCCGACGAAACATTTGCTCGGGTGTTTCGATCACTTTGCCTTTGCGGTTTTTTTTCAGGTAGCGTCTTTTTAAAACCCGCTGGGCGTTTTCAGAAATATTAATCCGGTTTTTAATAAAAATCGATTTATCCAGACGAATCGGTGATGGCTTTGTCAGCCCGAATTCCATTAGCTTGGCTTCAATCATTTTTTCGATAAACGAAACCGGGATGGTGCTGATTTCCAGGTTTGATATTTCTTTGCGCAGGGATCGGCTGATACCCAGGGCCTGATCGCTGTCAATCGGATTTTCGCGGATAAGAATGTCACTGAAAAGCTGATCATCCCAGGTGTAGGTGCCCAGATCAAAACTGCCTTCGTTGGTCACTAAAAATTTGCCTTTCTGCCCCATTGCGCTGCTCCTGATTTAAGAAAATGATGTTAATGGATTTCAGTAATTACACCGCTTGTCATATTAATATTCCGAAAAAAGGATGGCGGCATAAGTGTTGTCGCAAAAAAAGCGTTCCGCAATCGGAACGTTTTTTTGACAACCACTATAAAGAATAAAAAACCCCAGCTATCTGGACGATAGCGATTTAACCCTGAATGGCTGTGAGGGGTTTTGTTCTATTGAAAAGATGCGATCCGGCTAAATGGAAATGGTTTCGGTGTAAAATGAATGGTCATTACCCGTTTAGGTTTAGCTCTGGCCAGAGCTAAAGATCACCCGGTTTTCCGAATTAGCCTATCATTTAGTGCAGATACAATTTATCTCATACAATATGTTGTATGTCAAGCGAAATATAGGGCCGTTTTTGTCGATGGCTAGTCATTTATGGGTCGAAAAATTCAGGGTACCCGGAGGGCTGATGTTGGTTTTTTTGTAAGGCGTTTTGATACGATGCGACAAACGCCGGTATCCTCATCGTGGCGAAACGCCTGATTATCCATCGGATAAAACGATAGTGCCCTAAAAAAGGGAATAAAAAGATCCTAAAAATCATCTTCTTTTGGAATGCAAAAAAGTGGAATGCGGTCGGAGGCCTGAAAGATTAAAAATTTTGGGAATACGGGCATCGGATGTTGGATCTAATTGAGTAAAACACAATCAGCACTTAACGATAAAAATGATAAGGAGATAAAAAAAATGAATAATCTTATATCCTCTATACTGACCATGACATTGGGCATATTTTTAACCTTTACGGCTGCCCCGGCCGCAGAGCGCGTTAAGGTCTTTGAGCTGGCGGAAAGCGGCATTTTGATTGAATTTCCAATGAATGCCGAGGAAATTGCGGCTGAAGATGCTGAAAAGGCCCGTCGGGCGGCCGAGTGGTCCGCCAGGGCCAAAGCGCCTCAAAAACGGCTTGGGCGAATTGAACTGGCCGAAAGCGGAGTTGTGATTGAATTTCCCATGAGTGCTGAAGAGATTGCAGCCGAAGATGCTGAGAATGCCAGACGGGCAGCCATGCAGGCTATGCGCACCCACTCGCCCCGCAAGCAGGTGGTGCTTTTCGAGCTGGCCGAGAGCGGCCAGACGATTGAATTTCCCGCGATCACAACCCCGGCTGTGCAGGGATTTCAGGATAAGGAAATCGCCACAGAAAATGCGAACTCTGGAGATGGCCTGATTAAGGTACGCTAAGATCGGTTTTTGAACCCTTTTGGGTGGAAACGGACAATACCCATTCGTTCGCATA
>CAZJHF010000218.1:0-7090 GCA_964545505.1 uncultured Desulfobacterales bacterium
TGGCCAAAAGGTGAAAATGAGGTATTGAACCTTTTCATTAAAGCGGGCTTGAAAGACATACATACAGAACGAATATATTGGATGGATGAATTTAAAAATGGCAGAGAGGCATTTGATTTTTTCGCAGCGACATCTTCATTGTGGTGGTATGAAAAATTACCATCAAACTTAAGAGAGAAAGAGACAGAAAAAAATCGAGCATATTTTCAGAGTAAAATGATAACGTCTATATCGAGTGATGTCGTTTTTGCATATGGAACAAAACAATAATGTATATTGAATTAATCATATGCAGATTTCTAAACGACTCAAACGAATGGGCTAACTTTACGAATTTGTGAGATTGCGAACCTACCGCTACAACACCCCCTAAAAAATGCGCCGCTCTATGCAGTCGGCTCATGATCGATTGCCCTTCATGATTGACAGGCGGACAATATTAGCCTATGCTTATATAAGTGACTAATATTCATTAGAATATGCATTTCAATCACTTATAATTGCAGATGGATGAAACGACTCAAAAACTTCTAAAGGCCCTGAGTGATACCGGCAGCCAGATGCTGGATGCGCCATCGAGCCAGAAATCGACAACCCGGACTCCGGCAGCGAAGCGGGAAGACGGCAAGCATGATCGCTGGGGGATTCTGCTGGTGGAGTTGGCCCACCTTCTCAATGTGGCATTGCGCGACGACCATTTTGGGGAAGATGCCAAAGCCGCAGAGGATAACTTACGCCAGTTAAGCAGAATTCTGGATGAGCTCGACCAGATGGCTGTACATGATGGATGGGTGCGGTTCGACTACCGCGGCCGCCGCAGCCCCGAGATTGACCCGCGGGCTGACTACGTGATCCAATTTGGGACGATAACCGTCGATGTACCAGGCGTTGTTTCCCTTATTGGCCGGATGGGTATTCGTCTGCAGCATCTGGAAGGTCGATTGGGCAGATCTTTTGAAACCCTGGCGGACCACGGTTTCAACCAGCTTTGGGTGAAGCTTCCGGGCGAATCTCCCGAAGCAATGGCTGCGCTACGAACATCGCTGCAGGTGATTTCCGGTTTCAACCAGGCGGTTGAGAATAAATCGGCCATTGTCCTCATCAATAACGAAAGGTCCTATTCCCAGTTTCCGATATACAATGAGCGCCGCCAGCCGGATGTCAATCTGACCCTGCTGGCAGCTGGCAATCAAATGGATCAAGGCGCCGTTGCCAAACTGCTGGATCAGGTAGCTGACCCAAAAAGTGCAGACGGTGGGCGGTTGCCCATTATTGATGCCATTTTTAAAATAAAGCGCCTGCGGCAGGGTTTGACCCGGCCGCCGATACAGGTTGCCGTCGACCCGGTATCTGGTTTCCAACCCGTCTCAAGCGCAATCACTTCCGATGGCGACCTTCAAAAAAAAGCGCCTGAATTAAAGGCCGATCCATCTGTTTTGAAAGATCGCGTCGCCCGCTTTATAAAAGGAAAATTTGGCAAATCTCCCCAAACAGCATCCCGTATATTGAAAAGCGTTTACGGGACGGATTACCGGCGCATCAATTCAGATGGCCTGGGCCAAAGGCTTAAACTGGTTACCAATTTATTGGACAGCATGCAAAAAACGCCGGCCGCCCGGGATGTAAGCGCTGAAGTATTAAGAAGGATTCAGGCCCGAATGGATCAGGTTCCAGACGAGATTTTAGGGGATTTTGTCGTCACGGAAGAAGAACTGAAATTCTGGTCCGAAGGCGCCGAAACGACGGTCAGCAAGGTCGATAAAGATCTTCTAAACATTATCGATCACACCAAAAGCCGGTCGGTTGCACGCAGGCAACGAAGAATTTCGCTTACCCCGGATAAAGATTACGCCGATCCAAATTTTGAAGCCATCGCTTCAGATTTTAGCATCTCTCCTGCGGATACGGCTGCTATTATCCGATTATTCAAAAAGTGTTTCGACAGTCAGGGTACCTTTCTAAGATCGGTCTTCGAGAAAAAGATATCGGAGTTTGCGACCTACAAAAAAAAGGTTTTTGAAATTCTGTGGGAATTTTTAAAGGAAACATCGCGCCGCAGCAATCGCCTGCCCCTGCTCTATTCTCTTCAACTGCTGGTAAAAGAGACCAAACAGCCAATTCAGGCGATCAAGTTACTGCTGGCGCATTTTTTACAGGACCCCGGCACAGTCACCTATGCGGACCGAAATGCCATCATGCTGGTCAATCAATTCATGCGCAGCTACATCAAAGAAAGCGATATGGAAAATGAAATGACGCCTGACGAAGTTTTGCGGATCAGGGGCGGCCTGGACAAAAGTGCAGTCAATTACGTGATCTGGAAAATTGATGCCGCCCAGATTGTGTTTTTGGAAAAAATGCTTTCGATTCGCAAAAGACTGATTGAGGCCATGGAACCAGAGACTGCCATCGAGCCGCTTTTACCGGCTGGATTCTTACTGGCGCTGGAAAGAGAGGTTCATGTTTTATTAGGGCTCGTGGGCGGCCGGACAGGCTTTGAGGTGCTGCGCAGTGCCCTCAACGTTTACGGCAACCCTGCTTCACACATATATCACCTGACAGAAAGCTCAAATCTTTTAGACCCCCTGCTGCTGCATCTGGGCGCTGTCATCCGCAGTTATGCGCGTAATGCGAAAAAATCAGATCTTGCTTTGCTGGCGGAGGTAAAATTACGACACGCTCAATTCAGGGCATTGCACGAGGATCTGCGCTATCATGCGCTTGTTCGTCAGGTCATGCGCCTAATTGATGAGCGTTTAAAATTTTAAAAGGGAAAAGGCTTTATAGGTTTAAGGAATTCTACCGTCCTTTATTTTTAAAATTTTAAACCCCTGCGGGGCTTGCCGATCTTACTGCATCTACTGTGTTAGATGCCGTTCCGCATAGCCAACTATGGCGAAACGACATCTGCCTTGTAGCTGCGGCAACCTCAACAAGCGCTCAACAATTAGGGACCTAATTGATGAGCGTTTAAAATTTTAATCTCCTCCTGCGCGGAGACAATGGCTGGATACCCGCCTGCTGGGAGTGACGGAAAAGACTTCCCTGCCCCTCAACTCAATATAATCTGTCAAGACCCATGTTTCCAAAATTCCAATATTCCAGCATTCCGATAGCGGTTACCCTTAAAGTGAGTTTAACTACAATTAGCGGAATTAATTACTGCGCATAGTTCTATGAACTGGCGATGATGTTGCGGGCTTCCGCAAGCGCCTCATCCAACTTGGCGGGCTGTGTGCCACCGGCCTGCGCCAGATCCGGACGGCCGCCGCCACCGCCCCCCACAATCGGTGCAATTTTCTTGATGATATTTCCGGCATGAAAGCGATTTATAAGGTCTTTGGTCACGCCTACGATCAAAAATACTTTTGGGCCCTTTACGCTTCCCATTACAACAATGCCTGATTTGATCCTGTCTTTGAGCCGATCTGCCAGGTCTCTGAGGGCAGCCGGATTATCCACCGCCACCTGCTGGATCAAGGCATTCGTGTCGTTGATGGTTTGAATTGCCTCACCATCGGCTTCAGCCGACTCTGAAGCGATTTGAGCTTTGAGCCGGTCAATCTCTTTTTCAAGCGCCTTATGATCACCGAGAATCCTTTTAAGCTTTGCCGGCAGAGCCTCGGGATTTTCTTTGACCAGATGAGCGGCATCTTCAAGCAGACTGGCTGTCTTCTGGACGTATTGAAGCGCACCGTCTCCGGTCAGCGCTTCAATGCGCCGCACGCCGGAAGCGATACTGGATTCAGCGGTGATTTTAAAAAAACCGATATCCCCGGTCTTGGCGGTATGCGTTCCACCGCACAGTTCTTTGCTGAAATCGGACAGCGAGACCACCCGCACACGGTCGCCGTATTTTTCTTCAAAAAGAGCGGTGGCACCTGATTTAAAAGCCGTTTCAGCTTCCATTTCCTCGGTATGGGTGGGAACGTTCTCCCGGATCCGACGATTCACCCGGGTTTCGATTTCCGTCAACGTATCACGATCCACGGGAGAAAAATGGGTAAAATCAAAGCGCAAACGGTCCGGTGCAACCAGCGAACCGGCCTGTTTGACATGCTCGCCGAGCACCTCGCGCAAGACGGCATGCAGAATGTGGGTCGCGGTGTGATTCAAAGCGGTGGCCGCGCGTTTGGCCCCGTCAACCTGCAGCTTTATTTTCTGGCCTTTTTTTATTTTACCGGATATGACCTTGCCTCTGTGGATCACGATTCCGGCAGGATCCTTGATCGTATCGACCACGCTCATTTCAAAATTTTTAGCGATAATTTTGCCACTATCACCAACCTGGCCGCCGGCTTCCGCGTAAAACGGTGTTTCATCGCTGACCAGTTCGATTTCCTGGCCGGCAGTCACTTCATCAATATCAGTTCCGTCATGCACCAACAGCATGACCTTTGACTCGCTGGTGATTGTATCGTAGCCATGAAATGTAGGTTTAAATCCCTGGGCCGACAAATTTTTATATGCCTCTCCCACGGTGGTGAAGGTTGCGACCGAACGGGAGCGGGCCCGCTGCTCGTCCATAAAACGGTCAAATCCCTCCATATCAAGGCTCATATTTTCATCGCGCACGACATCGCGCACGATATCGACCGGGAAGCCATATGTATCGTAGAGCTTGAATATGACCTCGCCGGGAACCTGTGACTCGCCGCCGGCCTTGATCTCAGAAAGCGTGTCATTTAAAAGCCTCAGACCGGTGTCAAGGGTTTCCAGAAATCGAACCTCTTCATTTTCAATAATATTGGTGATAAAGGCCGCTGCTTCGGCCAGCTCCGGGTAAGCCGGTTTCATTATATCAAACACCACACCGGCGGTTTTATGCAGAAACGGCCGCTTGAGGCCGATGTTGCGACCGTAACGAATGGCCCGGCGTAAAATACGGCGCAGCACATATCCCCGCCCCTCATTGGCCGGCATAATACCGTCGCCGATCAGAAATGCCGCTGCCCGACTGTGGTCAGCGATGACCTTCATGGCCACATCTATTTCGCGGGATTCACCGAATCGCTTTTCTGCCAGGCGCTCGGCCTCCGCGATAATGGGCCGGATGAGGTCTGTGTCAAAATTGGTGGGCACATCCTGAATGACCGTAACGATGCGCTCGAGCCCCATGCCGGTATCAATACTGGGTTTGGGCAGCGGCGTCATTTTACCGGATGCATCCCGATTAAATTGCATGAAGACCAGATTCCAGATTTCAAGATAGCGATCGCACTCACAGCCCACCGTACAATCCGGTCGGTCGCATCCGTATTGCTCGCCGCGGTCCAGCAGGATCTCAGAACAGGGCCCACACGGGCCAGTATCGCCCATGGACCAAAAATTGTCCTCTTCTCCGAATCTGACGATACGCTCATCGGGCAGGCCGATATTTTTGCTCCATAATTCATATGCGTCGTCATCATCCAGGTAAATGGAGCCATAGAGTTTATCTGCCGGCAGCCCATAACCGTTGGTGAGCAAATCCCAGGCAAATTCAATTGCCCCTTCTTTAAAGTAATCGCCAAAAGAAAAATTGCCCAGCATCTCAAAGAAGGTATGGTGGCGGGCGGTATAGCCGACATTTTCCAGATCATTATGTTTGCCCCCGGCGCGAACGCATTTCTGAGAAGTGGTTGCCCGGATATAATCTCTTTTGTCTTCGCCCAAAAAGACACGTTTGAACTGCACCATGCCGGCATTGATAAACAGCAAGGTCGGGTCATCCTGGGGGACCAATGATGAGCTGCGAACAATCCGATGATCGTGTTTTTCAAAATATCGCAAAAATTGGTCGCGGATTTCGTTGCCTGTCATGCATATCTCCAGGTTAGGCTTTTGCTTTTGGGGTTGGCTCTTTTTTGTCTTCTTTGGCGTCGGTGTCTTCTGCATCCGATAGCCCCAGCGTATCTCTGACATTGGTATACATGGATTCAAAAAGATCGGGATTTTCCTTTAAAAACCGTTTAACGTTTTCGCGTCCCTGCCCGATGCGCTCGCCCGCGTGCGAATACCAGGAGCCGCTTTTTTCGATAATGCCGGCTGCAACACCCACATCGATCAAATCGCCGTATTTTGAAATGCCCTCTCCATAGACAATGTCAAATTCAGCGTCGGTAAACGGCGGAGCCATTTTGTTTTTAACCACTCGAACCCGGGTGCGGTTTCCGATAATCTCCTGTCCGTCCTTGATGGCGCCGATGCGTCGGATGTCCAGTCGGACAGAAGAATAAAATTTAAGGGCATTGCCGCCGGTGGTGGTCTCAGGGTTGCCGAACATCACACCAATTTTCATCCGAATCTGATTAATAAAAATTATGGATGTCATGGTTTTACTGATCGTGCCGGTTAACTTCCGCATCGCCTGGGACATCAATCGGGCTTGCAGCCCCATATGCGAGTCTCCCATTTCACCTTCAATTTCAGCGCGCGGCACCAGCGCGGCCACCGAGTCAATCACAACAACATCAATGGCACCGCTTCTGACCAGCATATCCGCAATTTCAAGCGCCTGCTCGCCGGTATCCGGCTGGGCTACAAGCAGATCATCACAATTAACACCAAGTTGCTTGGCATATACCGTGTCAAGGGCATGCTCGGCGTCGATAAACGCCGCGATACCATCTTTTTTCTGCGCTTCAGCTACCGCATGCAGGGCCAGGGTGGTTTTGCCGGATGCTTCCGGACCGTATATTTCAATCACTCTGCCGCGGGGCAAGCCGCCGATTCCAAGTGCTTTGTCCAGGGCCAGCGAACTGGTGGAGATAACCGGCACTTCAACAACCGGGCGGCTTCCCAGTTTCATAATGGATCCCTTGCCGAATTGGCGTTCAATCTGGGACATCGCCGTTTCCATTGCTTTTTCTTTATCCGGTGAAATCGTCATAAAGCCCTCCTCTTGGCTGGGTATAATTGCCAACAGACAAAAATTGTTTTGATTACGTTGCTAAATACCTAATCCGGCTAAACCGGACAAATTGCCACAAAGGCACCAAGACACAAAGCAAAACGCATAGCTTTTGGGTTAATATTCATCTTTGCGTCTTTGTGTCTTAGTGGCATAAATGTTTTGCCATAAATTAAGGTACTAGAAACGAACTCGTGC
>CAZJHF010000219.1:0-7059 GCA_964545505.1 uncultured Desulfobacterales bacterium
TGCGCGGTGGCATCGAAGAGGTTCTGGAAGCAGCCAAAGAAATGGCTGAAGCCGATTAAGCGAGGCCTAGAATCAGACCTGCTGAGACCACCCAATAACTTAAAATGTTTTCTCTGCAGGCTGAAAATACACAACGCTGGAATGATGGAAAACTGGAATAGTGGGTTAAAAATCGGAATCGAACTTTTCTAATCAAAAATCATCGGTGCATCAATTTTACAAGCCCAATTTTCCATTATTCCACTATTCCAATATTCCGGTGGTAAATCTGCTAAGCCGTGAGTATTAAAAAAGTTTGATTAAAGAATGATCGTAGACACAACTTAAGGAACAATTATGGCTGCAAATATACATCTGGAAGTGGTTACGCCAGAAAAGATTGTCGTCAGCGAAGAAGCTCAGATCGTGGCATCTCCGGGTTCAATGGGGGAGTTTGGTGTTCTTAGCGGGCATACACCTTTTCTAACCACGCTTAAAACCGGTATGATCCGTTACACCGATGCCAGCGGAAAAGAAAATTATGTCTTTGTCAGCGGTGGATTTGCCGAGGCACTGCCGGGCAAAGTGACTGTGTTGGCTGAATCGGCCGAGATAAGTAACGACATCGATGTCAAACGGGCCAAAGAAGCCTTTGAACGCGCCGAGAAGCGACTGGCCGAAGATCGCGCCCAGGAAGATATCGATTTTGCTCGTGCCAGAGCTGCCCTGGAGCGGGCTACGGTACGCATCCGAGTTGCAGGCATAAGCTAAACATCGAACGCCAGATAATCGATTGATACCGTTTTGAAATGGTCGTCCTTTTAAAAAGGGTAAACCCGCAAATTGGGTTTGCCCATTTTGTTTAAGGCGGTTAAACTAAGGATATGAATACCAAAATTGCGGTGGTCATACTGGCCGCGGGTATGGGAACCCGCATGAAATCAAACAAAGCCAAAGTCTTACACGCTGTTTGCGGTAAGCCAATGGTCCATTATGTCGTTGATACAGCCCAAAAAGTGGCCGGCAGCAACGTGATCCTGGTGGTAGGCCATCAGGCGGATGAGGTGCGCCGGACCGTATCGCAACAGGGCACATTTTATATTGCACATCAAACCGAACAACTGGGTACGGGCCATGCGGTTCTGTGTGCTTTGCCCCATATCCCGGATCCCTGCCAGGAAGTGGTGATTCTGTGTGGCGATGTACCCCTGATTCAGGCGCACACCCTTGAGGCCTTGATCAGGTCCCATCTGGCTGAAAAAAGGGATATTTCCGTTCTGGCGGTCGAACTGGCGGATCCGACCGGTTATGGCCGTATTGTGTTGGATGCTGACGGTAACCTGCAGGCCATTGTGGAAGAATCCGACGCCAGCGTTGAACAAAAACGCATCCGGCGCATTAATACGGGTATTTTTTGCGTCGAAAAGCAATTTTTATCAGAGGCGCTCCCAAAGATAAAATCAGACAATGCTCAGGGTGAAATTTATCTTACTGATATTATTGAAATTGCATATGTCGATCAGAAGCTTATGGGGGTTGTGACCGGTGACGATCCTGCAGAGGTCACCGGTATCAACACGATTGATGAGTTAAAAAACGTTGAGTGCGCAATGAAAAACCGGCGCTGAATATCGCTTGACTTTTTTTGAGAATACAGCTTATAGTAACAAAAAATATTTGTGAGGTTAAGCCTTGGATAATGCAATTCTTTCTGACCAATTCAACCAAATTGAAGAAAAAGTTGCACGGTTGATTGCGACTTGCAAAGAAAACGAGGCTGCCAATTTAGAACTTGTAAATAAAATTAAAAGCCTAAAGGAGGAGCTTTTAGGTAAGATCGAGGCTGAAAAAAGCCATGCGCAGGAAAAGGCTTTGATCCGTTCAAAGATTGATAGTTTGTTGGTTAGAATTGAGGAAATCATTGAAGTTTAGCGTACCTTGACCGTCGGATATGAGTTAGTGAAAGCGGAAAGGCAGATTTAATATTCATTGGAACAACTTGTAACCATAGAGCTTTTTGGAAAGAAACACACCTTTAAGGCCGAATCTGATGTTCAGCAGGCCAAAGAAATTGCGGAAGTACTCGTTAAGGAAGTGTCTCGTATTGAAAGTCAGCAATCCGGCAAATCTTCGGCGGATGCGAATTTGACCATGTTGATGCTAGCAGCGTTGAACATCGCCCATCAAAATTTGGAGCTTGAAAACCGTCATTTGAAGTTCAGACAGGATTTGTCAGAACGCTCGCAGAATTTGATTCGGCAATTAGATGATTGCAACTAGCAAAAATGAGCAGCGGTCTTACAAGTTGTAGAATGAATACGCATTGAAAGGAAGCGTCCATCGGTTCACCGCAACCCTGACCACCAGAAACCCTGAACAAGCGCTAAACTGTTTCAGGTGGCCAATAAAGGCGGTTGATTGACGCGCATTTAAATACCATTTTGCCCCTACCGTGTCCGTGATTGGGAGTTATTCTTTGACCCAACAGCTATCTTCTGGGAGCCTTCGCTGGTTTCGGTGTGCATGTTCTGCTGGTTCAGAAAAGCCTGATGAAATTATGAGGTGCCCACTTAGAACCTAGGTTCAAAGACCTGCCAACACGGCATTATGGTGGGGGTCTTTTTTTGTTCGTCCAGAGTAAAATCCCCACCGGCCTGCGGTGATTGCATGAAATGATTTTGTGTTCATGACCGCTTTTCGTGTTTGCCGGTGCTGCCCAACTTTTTTCTTCTTCGTATTTCCTTGCAGATGAGCTCCGCTTCTAAAGCTAATCCGAACTTTTAATACGTTCTCAAAGAAACACAAGAATGTAGACCTGGCTGTCACTTGCGGTTTGCGCCAGAATGCCAAGACGCGACAGTATACATTCAAATGCAGGTTCTTGAATGTTGACCCTAATAAAAGAACGCGCTGATAAAAATGGCTGCCGGTGACCGGCACTATCAATGCGGGTTTTTTGAGGAGTAAGATATGAGTGCATTTTATATAATTCTTGCCATCATCTGCTTTGGTGTTGGCTTTGCAATTGCATTTTGGGTCAAAGGCCAAATTTCAGCTCAAAAGATCAAAGTAGCTGAAGGTGAGGCGACGCACCTGATTGCGGATTCGAAACGCAAGGCTGAAACGCTTTTAAAAGAAGCCGATCTGGAAATTAAAGACCGGCATTTCAAATTGAAAAGCGATTTTGATGCTGAAACCAAAGAGACACGTACAGAGCTCAAACAGCGTGAAGCGCACCTGATGCAAAAAGAGGAAAACATCGATCGTAAGATTGGAAAGAATGAACGCACGGCGCGTGAGCTGCAGCGCAAGGAAAAGAAGCTACGAAAAAGAAGCAATGAAATTGAGCGCAAAGAGCTTGAATACGAAGAGTTGATCGAACAACAAAAACATCAGCTTGAAAGAATTTCAGGTCTATCGGCTGAGCAGGCAAAGGAATTGTTGATCCGGGCCATGGAAAATGAGGCCCGCTACGAGGGGGCTCGCATTATCAAAAAAATTGAAAATGAAGCCAAAGAGCAAGCGGACCGCAAGTCCAAGAAGATTCTGGCAACCGCTATCCAGCGCTACGCCGGAGAATATGTGGCCGAACGCACGGTATCGGTTGTGCAGTTACCCAGCGATGAAATGAAAGGTCGGATTATCGGCCGTGAGGGGCGCAATATTCGAGCCATCGAAGCTGCCACCGGGGTGGACCTGATTATCGATGACACACCCGAGGCCGTTATTTTATCCGGCTTCAATCCCGTCAGGCGGGAAGTTGCAAGGCTGTCATTAATGCGGCTTATTTCAGACGGTCGGATTCATCCGGCCCGCATAGAGGATGTGGTTAAAAAAGTTGGCCAGGAAGTCGACACCGCCGTCAAGGAAGCCGGTGAACAGGCGGCTTTTGATCTGGGCGTCCATGGTATCCACAATGAGCTGATCAAAACCCTTGGTCAATTAAAGTTCCGAACCAGCTATGCTCAGAATGTGCTGCAACACTCTGTGGAAGTCGGTTTTCTGTCCGGAATCATGGCTTCTGAATTAGGACTCAATGCTAAAATGGCCCGCCGGATGGGATTGTTGCATGATATCGGCAAAGCCATTGATCATGAAGTCGAAGGTCCCCATGCGGTCATTGGATCCCGGCTGGCCAAAAAATTCAATGAATCTCCGAAGGTTGTACATGCCATTGCGGCTCACCATGAAGACGTGCCTCCCAATTCGGTACTCGCTTTGCTCGTCCAGGCGGCCGATGGGCTTTCCGGTGCGCGGCCCGGTGCGCGTAAAGAACTGCTTGAAAACTACATTAAACGTTTAGAGGATCTTGAGAATATTGCTAATTCCTTTAAAGGTGTTTCCAACACCTATGCTATTCAGGCCGGCCGCGAATTAAGAGTCATTGTGGAAAGCGAGATCATAACCGATGAAGAGGCCATTCTGGTCAGCCGTGATATCGTCAAAAAAATAGAAGAGTCGCTGACTTTCCCCGGGCAGATTAAGGTGACCGTTATTAGGGAGACCCGGGCGGTCGAGTACGCCAACAAATAAATAGCCGCCAGCCAAAACCCATCTCTTGTCCGATGGCTGTGTTACAATTTGATTCATAATGCTCGCGTACTAACGTGTACGCTCCACTTCTGAATCAAATTGCGCCTTGCCCTCGAACAAGTTATAAGCTTTAGCTGGCGGCTATTATTATTTTAAATTTGGAGGATCAAATTTTAGCCGTTTTACTTTTGCGCCTAAATTTAAGATTGATTTATAAATCGAAAATTTATTTTTTTTATGACAAGAAAGTTGCTCCACTTCTGAATCAAACTGCGTCGTGCCCTCGAACAAGAGCTAAGCTTTGGCTGACGGCCATTATTAAATTAAATTCCGATGGACAAGTTATGGTTTTTACCTTATTAAATGCGTGTTCAGAAAACGATTATAAATCGAAAATTTATTTTATTAATTGTAGCGCGGAGGAATTTTAATTTCACTAAGGGATAATCACTATGGCCAATGTACTGGATGTTTTGGAGGAGCGCGGTTTCATTGAACAGGCCACGCATGATCGGGAGTTAAGAGAATGCCTCGATGAGGGAAACGTGACCTGCTATATCGGCTTTGATCCCACCGCTGCCAGTTTGCACATTGGCAGCCTGGTGCCCATTATGTCTTTGGCCCACATGCAGCGGCAGGGGCACCGGCCGATTGCCTTGATCGGCGGGGGGACAGGTATGGTCGGAGACCCATCGGGAAAAACAGAGATGCGCCAGCTGCTGACCCTGGAAGCACTTGCAAAAAATGCAGAAGGAATCAAAAAGCAGCTTTCCCATTTTCTTGATTTTGAAGCCGATAAAGCCCTGATGCTTAATAATGCCGATTGGCTGACCGAATTAAAATATATTCCTTTTTTGCGGGATATTGGTCGTCACTTTTCGGTGAACCGCATGATCAAAGCCGAAAGCTATAAAATCCGCCTGGATTCAGAGGAGGGCCTGACCTTTATCGAGTTTAATTATATGGTATTGCAGGCCTACGATTTCTTGGAGCTATTTCAACGTCACGATTGCCGGATCCAAATGGGTGGCAGCGATCAATGGGGCAATATCGTCGCCGGGGTTGAGCTGATTCGCAGGGTCCACCAGGGGGCGGCATTCGGCATCACTTTTCCCCTGATAACGGCCAGCAGCGGTGATAAAATGGGAAAGACGGCTAAAGGCGCCGTCTGGTTGGACGCCGCCAAAACCGCCCCTTATGATTACTATCAATACTGGATCAACACCGACGATCGGGATGTGCCGCGTTTCCTCGCATTGTTTACGTTTTTACCCATGGACGAAATTCGTCAGATCGAGCAGCTAAGCGGCGCGGATCTAAACAGTGCCAAAGCCATTCTGGCCTTTGAGGCCACCCGGCTCGCACACGGAAATCAAGCGGCAATTGAGGCCCATCAGGCTGCGGCCAGCATGTTCGGTGCACGGCAAGTACCGGCTGATATCTTGCCCGGCAGCACCCTGCCGCGCGACGATTTAGGCACTGATGATGCTTCGGTGCCCACTTCTTCTGTGGAGGCCCAAACCCTTAAAGCCGGTATTCCGGCATTTAAACTGTTTCATCAGGTCGGGTTGGCCAAATCCGGTGGGGCAGCGCGCCGGTTAATCGAACAGGGCGGGGCCTATATTAATGGTGCCCGCGTCGAGTCATTTGACTATGAAGTAAGTCACGCCGATTTAGGCGATGGCCAAACGATTCTTTTGCGCTCCGGCAAAAAACGGTTCCATAAGATTGAGGTTCAAAAATAGTCAATCTTTATCCTTATGTTTCATCTAAAAGAGCGTGAAACTTCCGGTAGGTTTTTATCTTAAATTATTTTGGAGTGTTGGAGTATTGGTGTACGGGAGTAATGGGTAAATGTTGGATGTCTTTTGACAATATTCCAACACTCCAATACGCCATTACTCCCTGATGAAAAGGCTAAAGAATTTTGGACAAGCTTCGATAAACATTTTTTTTTATAACCTTGAAAAAAAGTGTATTTTTTTATTGACAAACCTGAACTATAGCGCTAAATTCGCCGTTTACCATTTGGGGACGTTGACGTGACACAACGGCTCAAATCAGATAAAAAGTGTTGACAAATCAGAGCTACTTAGTATATTTGGAAGGTTGCATTGCGGGCCGATTTAGCCCATGTGGATGCAGCTACCCTTTCTTAGGGCCATTTGATCTTTGAAAACTAAATAGTGACGCGTATGTAAGTCGGGTCAACGTAAATGTATTGTGTTTACCACACAATATTTCATAGTTTAATTGGAGAGTTTGATCCTGGCTCAGAATGAACGCTGGCGGCGTGCCTAACACATGCAAGTCGCACGAGAACGTTTCAGCTTGCTGGAGCTAGTAAAGTGGCGCACGGGTGAGTAACGCGTGGGTAATCTACCTCCGAATTGGGGATAACATTGCGAAAGCGATGCTAATACCGAATAATATCTCAATTACTTAAGTTTTTGAGATCAAAGGTGGCCTCTCCTTGGAAGCTTCTGTTTGGAGATGAGCCCGCGTACCATTAGCTTGTTGGTAGGGTAATGGCCTACCAAGGCAACG
>CAZJHF010000220.1:0-6988 GCA_964545505.1 uncultured Desulfobacterales bacterium
GTAAGCTGCTAGTGGCCAAAAACGGTGAAACAGCGCTGGCCATCGCCCAAAAGGCAGCACCGGATCTGATACTGCTGGACATCATGATGCCCGGCATCGACGGCTTTGAGGTCTGCCGTCGCCTGAAAGCGGATCCGGCTACAGCCGCCATACCGGTTATATTTCTGTCTGCGCTCACCGATACCAAAGACAAAGTTCAGGGGCTGCAGCTGGGAGCGGTTGACTATGTGTCCAAGCCGTTTCAGCCGGACGAAGTCATTGCGCGGGTGGACACCCACCTGACCATTCATCGACTTAAACGTGAAGTCGAAGAAAAGAAGGATGCGCTCGAAGATGAACTCGAAGCCGCCTCCGACGTCCAGCGCCGCTTGCTGCCCAAGAATCTGCCCGAAATTGCGGGCTTAAAGCTTGCCGTGCATTATGAAACCAGTCTGTATGCCGGTGGAGACTATTACGATATTGCCAACATGGCGGACGATCAGTGGGGCTTTTTAGTGGCTGATGCCGAGGGGCACAGTGCCCCGGCAGCGGTGATGATGGCTATGACCTGCGCGCTGTTCCGTTCCTATCCACAACCCCCCACCGAGCCCGGTGAACTGTTGTATTTTCTCAATAAGCATATGTGTAAAGTCGCTGACCCCAGTTTTGTCACCGCTTTATATGTTGTCTATGACGCCGGCAGCCGTACCATTAAGATTGCACGGGCCGGCCATCCGCCCCCAATGATCTACCGGTCTGCTGATAAAAAGGCGATCGAGTATACCAGCAGCGGCGTGTTCCCTTTGGGAATAGATCCATACGAAGAGGTTCCGGTGACCGAAGCCGAACTGCATCCGGGTGATCGCATCCTGATGTACACTGACGGGATTACCGAACGATTTAATACAGGCGGCGAAACATACGGGGAAGAGCGATTGTTGCGGCAGCTTGAAGCCGGTGGGGATCTTGAGCCCCAGGAATTGCTCACCGCGATCATGCAGGATGTAAATGCCTTTGCCGACGGGCGCCCGGCGGATGATGATCAGGCGCTATTGCTGGGAATTGTATGCTAAATCCACCCTAAAAAACCCACAGTTTGACTCTTCGCTCAAATTTTACCACGGAGATCACGAAGGACACGAAGCAAGAAATTCAAAAACAATTATCTCCAGCTTCGAGCAACTTCGCCTTCTTCTTGGTGTAAATCAACGTTAATTAAAACCACAAAGGCACCAAGTGCGCCAAGACCACAAAGAGATTCATTTGTAAATTCTTTGTGATCTTTGTGTCTTTGTGGTGAATTCAGTCGCTATTTTCAGGCATCTCTTCTATTCTTTCAGCTTGGCTAACAGCTTCGCGATTCCCTCAAAGTCAAAGTCATCGGCTAATTGAATGCATTGGGCGCTGAAGGTTTCAAACGCGTTGGATTTTGATTTTAATTCTTCCGCAATGGATTTAATCTGGGTGACATCACCCATCTCAACCGGCTCTTTGAGCAGATCAGCTGCTTCTTTCGCCAGTTGCGGAGTGATGGCTGCTATGTCCTCTTTGGATGGGGCTGTTGGGATTTTCTCAGGCGCGGGACCCAAAGTTTGAACCGCTTTGAGGGCCCGGTTGATGGCTGTTTCCAGATTTTTAAATTCTGTGTCGAGCTGTTTAGGGGATGCTGTCGGTTTTTGATCATCTTTAATCAGTTTTTCGAATTCCACCGCGGCGGCCTGAAGCTCGGTGGCCGCCAGATTGCCGGCCAGACCCTTGATGTTGTGTACCAGGCTGTGGGCCTGTTTTAAATCATCATCAGCAATCGCATCCTGAATTTCGGCAGCGACGGCGGTATATTTGACACCAAAATCCAGCAGTAGTTTGCGGTAAAGCTTTTGATTGCCCTGCAGCCGGTTGAGTCCCTCGGCCAGCTCAAAGCCCGGCAGGGTACCCGGTAATTCCAGCGTTTCCGGGCTAGATTCACCTGCAGCTGTGGCCGGAGCCGCAACATCTTCGGGCGCATCTTTTGTACGCTGCTCTGACGACACGATCCATTTCTGTAATTCACCAAACAGCTGATCCGGATCAATAGGCTTGGTGACATGGCCGTTCATGCCGGCCTGCAGGCTTTTTTCCTCATCTCCGGCCATGGCGTGCGCCGTCATGGCAATGATCGGAATTTGAGCTTTACCTTTTTTCCGCCTTCGACTCGGCTGAGCTCGTCGCAGGCCGCCTTCCCACTTCCGAATTGCTTTTGTGGCGGCATATCCATCCATGACCGGCATCTGGATATCCATCAGGATGGCATCATAGGGCTTTTCTTTGAGCATATCGACCGCCTGCCGGCCGTCATCGGCCAGGCTGACGATCAGGCCGGCACCCTCGAGGATTTCTTTGGCCACCTGCTGGTTAATCTCGTTGTCTTCCGCCAGCAGAATTTTAGCGCCGCTGAGCTGTTTAAAGGCCTCAGCTTTATCCTGCTCCCGGGTCAGCTGAGATGTCTCGGATACCTGCTCACCATAGGTCTGCATAACCGTATCAAAAAGAACCGATGGGCTAACCGGCTTGATCAGAAAACCATCCAGGCCGATCTTTTCGGCATTTTGCATGACCTCTTCACGACCATAAGCGGTGACCATTATCACATGGGGGATATGACTAAGATCAGGATGTTCCTTGATACGTTTTGAGGCTTCGATCCCATCCATGCCCGGCATCTTCCAGTCCATGATGACCATTTCAAAAGGCTTGTCTTTATCGGCTCTTTCAATTTCGGCAATGCCTTCCTGGCCGCTGGCCGCCAGAGTCACATCAAAAGAAAACGATTCGAGCATGTCCCGTAATATTTCTCTGGAAGTGGGGTTGTCATCGATTACCAGAGTCTTTGTCCCTCGTAAATTGCGCACGGGGACAAAACGCTTTTTCAGATCCTCCCTCCCTGGGCCAAAGGTTGCCGTAAAAATGAAGTTACTGCCCTGGCCAGGTTCGCTCTCGACCCAGATTTCACCGTCCATCATCTCCACCAGCCGCTTGCTGATGGTCAGGCCCAGCCCGGTGCCGCCGTATTTGCGGGTGGTGGAGGTGTCGGCCTGGGTGAAAGACTGAAACAGCTTGCCGGCCTGCTCTTCGGTCAACCCGATACCGGAATCACTGACGGCAAATTTTAGGGTAACCCTGTCTTCGGTTTGATGGACCAGTTCGGTGGAAACCACGATTTCGCCTTCGTCGGTAAATTTGACGGCATTATTGGCCAGATTAATGAGCACCTGTCCCAGACGTAAGGGGTCACCCACCAGAAAGCGCGGCACATCCGTGCCGGTGGCGAAAAGCACCTCCAGGTCTTCTTTTTCCTGGGCTTTGACACCGACGAGGTTACCCAGATTATCCAGCACATCATCCAGGTTAAAATCCACCGATTCCATGTCCATTTTGCCGGCTTCGATTTTGGAAAAGTCCAGAATGTCGTTGATAATGCCCAGCAGCGCATTGGCCGAAGAGTGGATTTTGTGCAGGTAATCCTGTTGCTTGGGGGTCAGATCGGTCTTTAGCGCCAGATGAGTCATGCCGATGACTGCGTTCATGGGGGTGCGGATCTCATGACTCATGTTGGCTAAAAAATCACCTTTGGCCCTGTTGGCCTCATCGGCCATTTGCTTGGCCTCGATGAGCTCATTTTCCATGCGCTTACGTTCGGTAATATCGTTTAGAATAACGATATTGCCCACTTTTCGACCACCTGAGTCATGAAATGGTGCTGTGTTGATGTTCAAATCAAGGATGTTGCCGGTCTTTGTCAGCCGCCTGGTTTCAAAAAACTGTGCTTCATCACCGGCAGCAAGCATTTTCTGGATGGCGGCTTTGGTTTCGGCCACTAGCTCAGGCGGCACGAAATCAATTTTCTTACCCAGAACTTCTTTGCGAGACCATCCAAAAGTCTTTTCAAATGCAGGATTAACATAGCTCGCGTTGCCGTCCATATCATAGACAACTACAGATTCCGGCAGGCGCTCCAGCAGCATACGATGCCGCTCTTCGCTTTCTTTCAGCTTTTTCTCGACTTCCTTTCGTTCGGTAATATCCTCTTCGACCGCGACAAAATGGGTGATGGTGTCATATTCGTTAAAAATTGGCGATATGGATACACTGACCCAGATTTCCTCGCCGGCCTTGGTCCTATTTATCAGCTCGCCTTTCCAGATTTTTCCGGCAACAACGGTTTCCCACATATGCTGATAGGTCGAATCAGAAACTTTGCCTGATTTCAAAATTTTCGGACTTTGCTTCAGGGCTTCGGCTGCGGTGTAACCGGTCATCTGGGTAAATGCGGGGTTTACATATTCAATGGTACCTTTTATATCTGTGATCAAAACAGATGCCGGGCTTTGCTCCATAGCCTCCGTTAATTTCGATAGCTCGGCTGTACGTTCTACGACCATCTCTTCAAGGTGGTCACGATGCTTTTCTAGTTCCGTCTGGGATGCTTTCAGGGCTGTTTCCGCTTGGTCGATGGAGCCGATCATTTCGTTAAAGGACTGCGCCAGGTTGCCGATTTCGTCATTGGCCTGGATGTCAATCCGGTAATCAAGCTCACCGGTCTGTTTGATGTGGTCGGTTCCTGAGTTGAGCATTTTTAAGGGCTTGATCACAAAATGTTGCAGACCCAGCATCGTCAGCATGCTGAGCAACAAAAGCGCAACAAATAGGGCTGCCAGGATTTTTAAAACAAATATCCAGATCACCTTGTTGATTTCGGCCACCGGAACCACGGCAGCCATCTTCCACTCCATAAGGGGCGAGGTGTAATAAAATGCATACAACTCCTGCCCATCCCTTTCAAAGACCGTCAGGCCTTCAATATTGGTATACACATCTTCAAAAAGCTGGGGATCGGTCGATTTTAGGTTTTTAAAAAGGAGCGCTTGTTTGGGGGTTGCCAGAATAGTCCCTTTTTCATCCACCAGCGCTACATAGCCGTTATAGTCGAGCTTGATATTGGATATATACTGGGTGAGCTCATTCAGGGTCAGTGACGTACCCACAACGCCGTATACGGTTTCTTCGGGATCAACCAGGGCTTTGACGAATCCGATGCTGATATCGGGGCTGGTAACCGAGCGAAACGGCGGAGTGCGCACAACCGTGCCGGGATTTTCTTTAGCCAGAGTATACCAGGGCCGGGTGCGGGGGTCATAGGGGGTGGGTCGGGCGCGTTTGTGGGAGCGGACGAAGCTGCCGTTTTCACGGCCCATATAAACCGAATGGACATAGGGGTGGGTTGTGCGGTACCCGTTTAAAACTGCAATGATGCGCAGCTCAAGTTCACCGTAATCATACTCAAAGGTCTTCTCGTCAGCGTCCAGAAAAGAAGTAAAATTATCATCTTGGCGGGAGCGCACGAATTCGTTTTGCGCAATTCCTTTTAAATCATCTGCCATCCCTCTGATTAAGCGGCTCAGCCCGAAATCGATATGCTTTAACTGTTGTTGATAATTTCCGGCGATCCGCTCAATGGTAATCTCTTTCAATGCCGAAGCCAGAAAGCTGCCGATCACCAGCATAATAAACAAAGCCGCACCGGCATACAGCAGCAATAATTTGTATTTCAGTTTCATTTTTTTTCTGATAAAGGTTTGTCCCGCCAAAGGCGGGATTGAGCCGGTTGTGTCCATTCGAAAAGAAATACGATCGAATCTTATTTTTTAAACCGGCAAACGGGCAACGGGCGCAACCGCAGTACTTTAAATGCATTTTTGAGATAGCTTTTATTTAAATTGAGCGATTGTTGAGGTTGCCGCAGCTACAAGGCAGATGTTGTTCCGCAATAGTGAACTATGGGGGACATCATCTAACGCAGTAGATGTGGTAAGATCGGCAATCCCCGCAGGGGTTTCAAATTAAAAAATATAAGATCGATAGAATTCCTTATAAAAAGAGATTTATGCTTATTTTTAAATTTGAAACGCTCAATTTAAATTATTTTTGAGTAAGTACTTCCACCCCCGTCCAATCATCCGGGACCCCGTTGACCATATAGGTGGCGGAGCGTTTCAGATAAATGCGGGCGGCGCGGTCTTCAGGGTGCTTTTCTAGCACCTGATTAAACTTGACACTGGCCTCGGAAAATTTGCGGTCATAATACAGACATAGGCCCTGCTCAAAATCTTCTTTGGTCTTTTCTTTTAATTCAACGACTGCCGGCGGGTCGCCGTCAAAGACCTCATGCACAGAGACCGGGTCTTTTTTGCCCTTGACCTGAACTTTGTCCACGAAACGATGTTTGTATTGGTCTGGATCTCTCAGCTGTTTCAGGGTGGGCTCACTGATGCTGATCGAAGAACCGTATACGCGGGTTAATCCTTCCAGACGCGAGGCCAGATTGACCGCATCGGCCACCACGGTGCCCTGCATGCGCTCTGCATGGCCGATGATACCGAGCATCAAATCACCAATATGCAGCCCTACGCCGATGCCGATGGGTTGATAACCCTTTTTCTGTCGCTCTTTATTATATTCTGCAACAGCCGCATGCATCGCAATCGCCGCCTGGACGCCGTCATCAGCCGATTGGGGGAACAGCGCCATCATGCCATCACCCTGGAAATTATCGATAAATCCCTGGTGGGCGGCTATTACCGGGCTGACCCGATTTAAAAAGGCATTGATAAAATTAAAACTTTCCTGAGCGGTCATGTCTTCTGAAAGTGTGGTCCAGCCCCGGATATCTGAAAATAACACGGTCATCTGTTTGGCAGTCTGGTCTCCCAGGATGACGTCTAAAATACTTTCTTTCATCAGCAGGTTTAAAAACTCGCGGGGAACAAAACGCTGATAGGCTGTGTTTAACTCCTGTAACTGGGCCGTGCGTTTTTTGACCCGTTCCTCTAACAATTCGTTAGCTTCCTGTAATTCTTGGTTCTTTTGATCCAGGGCTTTTTTGAGTCGGTATACGGTCAGGTGGGTGTTGACGCGGGCGATGACCTCGTCGGGTTGAAACGGCTTGGTGACATAATCCACTGCACCCAGGTCC
>CAZJHF010000221.1:0-6964 GCA_964545505.1 uncultured Desulfobacterales bacterium
AAAATCAAGCAGAATAAAGATTGGATTACAGATAAAGAGATTGAAGAATATTATCTTAAGCTGGGAAGACCTAAGAACAGGATATCTAATATGATTGAAGGAAAAATATTGGGGTTTGAATTAGAAAAGCTGCACAAGGTGCCAAGGCGTTGCATGCTTTTGGCAAAGCGCATTTTTAAGGGTGTAGAGGCCCGAAGAAAGCGTCTTTTTTCTGTGATGGCAAACATCGTCGGGATATCCGCGAAACGATTGACTAGCGCCATTTATCATTTTCAAATTCCTCTTAAACCAGATGGTGAAAAGGGGTGGAAACCTTATTTTTTATTTAAGGGTATTTCTTCAGCGATGAAGAGTCTGTCTTGCCATGTGTCTGTGCTGGTTCAAGGACTCAAGCCACACCCTCCGCATATACACAATGAAGAGGAAATTTTGCTGATATTATATGGTGAAGTTGATATTATTTTTTCTGACACGCCAAATCCTGATGATACCCAAGGAAGGAGGCTAAAGCGCGGTGATCTCGTTTATTATCCGAGCAACTTTGCCCATACCCTTCAAACCGTGAGTGAGGTGCCCGCAAACTATATGATGTACAAATGGCATGCTCATCGCAGAGAAAACAGGGCCATGCTTAAATTTGGACAGTACAATATGTTTGGACCTTTACCTGAAACAGAAAGTAAGCATGGCTTTGATTGGCAGTTGCTTTTTGAGGGTCCTACGGCTTTCTTAGATAAACTTCATTGCCATATTTCTACACTTGCCCCGCAAGCCGGATATGAAGCGCATGTTGATGATTACGACGTGTCTATAGTGCTCATTGAAGGAGAGGTTGAAACGCTTGGAAAACGTGTTGGTCCAAACAGCGTTATATACTATGCTGCTGGAGAACCTCATGGAATGTATAATCCCGGAAAAGTGACAGCCAAATACCTTGTCTTTGAATTTCACGGACATCCGTCCATTATACTAAGGCGTATTAAGCGCTTTGCATCAATAATAAGGAGACTTGGCAGGAATTCGCGTTAACAGCTTGAGGTTTATTTGCAATGGCATTGATTTAAAGCAATGTGAAAGATCTTTACAAGATCCGCGTTCGCGTCTTGCGGAATACCTTTGCAAGCCTGCTGCTGAACAAGGGACTATGTGAGCCACCAATTAGGCCATCAATCCATATCAATCACCTGCGATTTTTATGGAAATTTCATCCGCTCCGATGAAAACAGGCACGTTAATCTGCTCGATGATTACACCCAACCTGCACCCCATGCGCACCCACCCAAAAAAGAAAACCCCGCAACCTTTACAAGTTGCAAGGAATTATTAGATTGTGGTGCCGAAGGGGAGACTCGAACTCCCACCCGGATACCCGGACTAGACCCTGAACCTAGCGCGTCTACCAATTCCGCCACTTCGGCATGCACCGTATCGCCCCTTGCGCGAAAAGGTGCTCAAGGGTTGCTTTAAATATCTTTTTTTACTATGCATGTCAAGGCTGTAATTTCGCTGATCGTCCAACGCTCTGAGCAATTATGCAACCGTGAAAAATGAAAATATTTGATCGTCTCGAAAGCATTCAGCAACCGTTTGTTAACGCTGTCATCACCATCGGAAATTTCGATGGGGTTCATATCGGCCATCAGGCTTTATTTCATGAGGTCATCGAAAAAGCCGAAGCGATCGAGGGAACCTCCATCGCCATGACGTTTGAGCCCCACCCCATGCGTGTGCTAAAACAAAACAATCACCCGCCGTTGATTACGCTGTATGAGCAAAAAGAAGAACTCATCAAGCGCTCCGGTATCGACGTGCTCATCTGTGTGCCGTTTACCAAAAAATTCGCCGCCCTGTCGGCGGAAGCGTTTATCAAAGAATTGCTGATTGAAAAGATCGGAATGAAGGCCATTATTGTGGGCCAAGACTATACCTTTGGTAAAAACCGCGAAGGCAATCTGGCGCTTTTAAAATCCTATGCCGCCCAGATGGACTATGAAGTCATTGTCGCCGAATGGATCAAGGCAGCCCGCAATATAGCGGATCGCATCAGCAGCACGCGCGTCAGGAAACTGGTGATGGCCGGTGAAATCGAAACGGCCCGCAAAATGCTCGGTCGTCATTATCAAATCAGAGGATTGATCGTCAAAGGGCGTGATCGCGGCGGCAAACTGCTGGGCATCCCCACCGCCAATATCAACCTGCAAGATGAGCTATGCCCCAAAACCGGGATATACGCCGTAACGGTTGAATACCGGCAGCAGCTTTACAGGGGCGTGGCCAACATCGGCTATAGCCCCACCTTTAATGACAATGAATTCACCGTTGAAGTCCACATTCTAGATTTTGACGAAAACATTTATGACCGTAAAATACGCGTCAATTTTATCGAGCGCATACGCAATGAAAAGAAATTTGATGGTATCGCTGAGCTTAAAAGCCAGATCCATCAGGACATCGAAGCCGCCCGAAAAATTCTGGCAACATATGTCAAATAGATACTGACCGATTTCACAGCTGTTCGTTTCAGCGGACTCATTTCTCTTTTATGAAAAACCATTTCCTTATCTCTCTGGCAGCCGGCATAGCGCTCTCAGCAGCAGCGCTGTATTTTGCCTTCCGCAATGTTCCGCTCGGAGACCTTCTCAAATATCTGGGATCGATAAATTATTTCTGGATGATTCCGGCCGTGTTCCTGGTGCTGGTCAGCTTTTTTATCCGGGCGCTGCGATGGCAATTTATCCTGGCATCGAGCCACAAAATTGGCATATGGCAGGCTTTCCACCCCATGATGATCGGCTTTATGATCAACTGCATTCTTCCCGGACGACTGGGCGAATTTGCCCGGCCTGCCATTCTGCAAAAAAAAAATAAAGTGCCCTTCGCCACCGGTTTTGCAACGGTGGCTGCGGAACGCGTTTTTGACGTAGCTGCCCTGGTGACTTTCGCGGTGATAACACTGACGGCCATCGATATCAATCCGGATGTAGAAATACTGTTCGGCGAATTGAGGCTCAGCCGTGCCACCCTCGAGGTTGTTTTCAGCAGAGTCATCCTGATGGGCATTTTGCTGATAGTCGGGATGTTTGCCGTCAGCATTGCGTCAATTCGCCGCATCATCCATCGCATGATTCTGGCCCTGCCGGGCCTGGCCTTCTTTGTCGCTGAAGCCACCCGGGCTAGGATTCGCGCAAAAGTATGCGAACCGTTTAATCGATTTATTGACAATGTTGCCTTAGGCTTTACGTTAGTAAAAAACCCTCGGAAAGTCATGCGGTGTGCTATCTACTCACTTCTGGTGTGGATAACAGCAGCCATATCGTATTATGTGTTTAGTCTTGGCAGCCCGGGAGTTGATTTGTCTTTTGCTGAAATGTTTGCTGTTATGGTTATCATTTGCCTGTTTATCGCCCTGCCATCGGTTCCCGGATTCTGGGGGTTGTGGGAGGCCGGTGGTGTCTTTGCCATGGCCCTGTTCGGGGTTCCATCGGATGCTGCAGCCGGATTCACCCTGGCCAATCACGCGCTGCAGATGTTTCCCGTCATCATCGTCGGTCTGATTTCCGCTGTTATGACCAGCGTCAATATCTGGCAGGTTTCATACGAGAAAAAATCCATCAAGTCGCAAACGGGTTGAAAAAGTACGCTTCATTGTGAGATAATCAGACTGCGTGGCATATAGGCCTGAAAAGCCGTCAGACCCTTTATGCGTAACTGAGATTCATAGAAACCCATATTATGTCCAAACTTAAAATTCTGACATATCCGGATAACGTATTACGCAATCCCACCCGTGAATTGGACAACATCGATGGGGACGTTCAAAAAATGATCGATCAGATGTCCGATACCATGTATGCGGCTCCGGGCATAGGACTGGCGGCCATCCAGGTCGGCTGGGACCGCAGCGTATTAATTTATGATATCTCGCCCTCCGAGGATGGTGGTTCTTTGCAGGTCCTGATCAACCCGCGCATCGTCGAGCACGAAGGCGAAATTCTGTCCGAAAACGAAGGTTGTCTGAGCGTTCCCGAGTTCCGTGCAGACGTAAAACGCTACGCTTCCATTCTGGTTGAAGGTGTTGACCGCGAAGGCCGTCCGTTAAAATTGGAAGCTGAAAGCATACTGGCCATCGTCTTACAGCATGAAATCGATCATTTAAACGGCAAATTATTTATCGATCACATTAGCGCTTTGAAAAAACAGATGTACACGCGCCGGATGAAAAAGAAACTGCGGTCTAAGTGAAAAAAAAATTTTCGATCATCTTCATGGGCACGCCCGATTTTGCCGTGCCGTCTCTTCAAGTATTGCACCAAGAAGGCTACCATCTGAAACGGATCATCACGCAGCCCGACCGGCCCAGAGGACGTGGCCGCAAACCGGTCGCGCCACCGGTTAAACAAAAAGCGTTGGCCTTGCAGTTACATCTGCTGCAGCCTGAAAAACCCAATAGCACTGAATTTGCAGAGCAATTGCTGCAGATTCAACCCGATTTGCTCGTCGTCATTGCATACGGTCACCTTCTTTCCGAAAAAATTCTGCAGATACCCAAAATCGGCGCCATCAATGTACACGCCTCTTTGCTACCAAAATACCGCGGCCCGGCGCCCATTCAATGGGCTATCATCAATGGCGAGACCCAAACCGGCGTGACGACCATGTTTATGGATGCGGGCATGGATACAGGTGATATGCTCATATCCCGGCCGGAGCCGATTTTGCCCGCCGACACTGCAGCCACTCTGCACGACCGTCTGGCAGTGCTGGGCGCCGATACGCTGCTGCAAACCTTGCAGCAGCTGGCCGACCAAACGCTGCAACCCGCACGACAGGACCACGACAGAGCAACATATGCCCCCCTTTTAAAAAAGCAGGACGGTCACATCGACTGGCAAAAAACAGCCGCAGAATTAGAGCCTTTCATACGGGGGATGACACCCTGGCCCGGGGCATTTACGTTTCACAACCAGAATCGCTTGAAGATATTCAAATCCGCTCCGTTAGATGAACCCATAGCGGCACCCGCCGGCACAATTCTTAAAGGTTTTCCCGACGAGCTGGTAGTGGCCACCGGAAAAGGAAAGTTATCGATTTTTGAGGTTCAGGGCCCTTCCGGAAAGCGCTTAGCCATCGCTGATTTTCTGCGAGGATATCATCTGGCGCCGGGAATGGTTTTACAATAAACACCGGGAACTATAATTCATATAATGGTGATTACATACGCGCTGAAAATCATTGAGTCCTTCCACTATGGAGTAATGGAGTGCTGGAGTATTGGAGTGTTACAAGAATAAATTCATCTATCCATTCCTCCAGTACTCCAATACGCCAACACTCCGGTAATTGGATCAAATGGCCGATGCCCGACATACTGCCTTGCGTGTACTCAACAGGTTAGACCGCGACGGCAAGACCCTGGACCGCATTCTGCTGGAGCTCCCCCAGGGGGAAGACTTCCTGCCGAGGCGGGACCGTTCATTGCTGAATGCTTTGGTCTATGGCGCTCTAAGATGGCGCGGCCGCCTGGATCATGTTATCAGTCATTTTTCCGATTTGCCGCTTGGTCGGATCCAACCGATTGTTATGAATATTTTGCGATTGGGACTATTTCAGATGCTCTTTCTGGATCGTATACCGAATTCGGCAGCCGTCAACACCTCGGTCAAGCTCACCAAAAGGACCCGCAATTACCAGGCAACAGGCTTTGTCAACGCCTTGTTGCGCAAAGCCGCCGTTGATTACGATCTAGTGCCTTTTTCGTCATTCGAAGAAGACCCGCTGGGTTTTCTAACTTGCGCACGGTCGGTCCCTGAATGGCTTGCCAGAAGATGGCTGAAGCGCTTTTCAACGGAAACGATCCGGGCTCAGGCCAAAGCCATAAACACAATCCCCCCGATTACCGTCCGGACCAACACATTAAAAACCAATCGGAAGCAGCTGATCCGGTCTCTGAAAGACAGCGTTGAGCACCTTGAACCGACATCCTATGCGCCTGAGGGCGTTAAAATTCTAAACCCCAGGCATTCGATTCCGCATCTAAAGGCCTTCCAAGATGGCTGGTTTCAGGTTCAGGATGAGGCCGCCCAGCTGGTTTCCCTTCTGCTCAACCCCAAAGCGGGTGAATCCGTACTGGATGCCTGTGCCGGTCTGGGCGGTAAAACAGCGCATCTGGCCCAACTAATGAACGACCGGGGCACGATTACAGCGCTGGACAACCATTCCCAAAAACTCCGGCAGCTGGATGACGAAATGCAACGCCTGGGCATTTCTATCGTGCGGCCAGCCTGCCAAGATTTGCAGACCCCCACTACTGAAAATCAACATACCGGATTTGACCGGGTTCTTGTGGATGCCCCCTGCTCCGGTCTGGGCGTCATGCGGCGCAATCCGGATATCAAATGGAATTCATCTCCTGAACGCCTGTCAGATCTGGCTGATACTCAAAAGCAAATCCTGAATAATCTGGCCGCAAGGGTCAAACCCGGCGGTATCCTGGTATATACGGTTTGCAGTATGGAGCCCGAAGAAAACAAGGCGGTCATCGATGATTTTTTGAAAAATCATCCGGATTTTGATATAGATAATGATTTGGGAAAGCTACCTGCTGCCATTCGATCAGGTATAAATTCGGTTGGCGGATTTACAACTCTTGCATTTAGCGAGCATATGGATGGATTTTTTTTAGCGCGATTAAAAAGAAAAAAGTGATTGTCAAAATAGCCAAAATCGCCGGTCTGATATTCGCATTCACGCTGGTTGCCGGCATCAGCGCCTATCTGACCCTGACGTTAATCATTAAAAGCGAAGATACGGTGATTGTGCCGCATCTGGAAGGCAAGGATGTTGTTTACGCGCTTGAAATTCTGACCGAACTGGAACTCAACACAAAGGTCAAAGGATCAGAATACACGGGTGACATACCCAAAAATCACGTTGTTTTTCAGGATCCGCAACCCGGTTCAGAAAT
>CAZJHF010000222.1:0-6921 GCA_964545505.1 uncultured Desulfobacterales bacterium
GCGACGGCGGCCAGTATGAAAGCCGTCTGTGTGCGGCCCTAAGCGGCTAGTTTTCCCAATATCTGTGTCAGGCAAATATTTTAATCCGCGGAATACTACATGTATGCCTGTGGTTAAAATCTTCGCCTTCCTTGATCTTGAAAAAAATATCACGATTATGGCCCCACACAGAGCATTTTAATATCTAATTTTAGAAAGGTGCTTGATCAAAAAATAGCAGTAGTTTTGAGGGAATACGAATGAGTGAAGAAGATATCAGAATCGGCGTGTTCGTCTGTGACTGCGGTACCAATATTGCCGGTGTGGTGGATGTGCCGGCGGTAGTGGATTTTGCCCGGGGGCTGGAACACGTGGTTCTGGCTGATGAAGGCCGCTGGTCCTGCTCGGTGGATTATCTATCCAAAATGCAGGACCTCATCCGGGAAAATGAAATCAACCGCGTGGTTGTTGCCAGCTGTACGCCCCGAACGCACGAGCCGCTTTTCAAAAGAACGACCAAAGAAGCCGGGGTCAATCCCTATCTGCTGGAGTTTGTCAGCATCCGCGAGCAGGTCTCCTGGGTGCATATGAAAGAGCCCGAAATCGCCACGGAGAAAGCCAAAGACCTGGTGAAAATGGGCGTCGCCAAAGCGGCGCTGCTGGAAGAAGGCCAGGAAATCCGTTTGCCGGTAAAAACCGACTGTTTGGTTATCGGCGGCGGGATCGCCGGTATGAACGCGGCCCTCAGCGTTGCCGATCAGGGATTCAATGCCTATATCGTCGAAAAAGAACCCGAGCTGGGCGGTGTCTTAAGCCAGATCTGTTTTATATCCCATGACAACCACAAATCACCGGCTGCCAGGGTGATAAAGGCCAGGGCGGATCAGGTCAGGTCGCATCCCCGGATTAAGATCTTTACCGATACACAGGTGGATAAAGTCGACGGCTACATCGGTAGTTATACGGTTACGCTCAAAACCAACGGTGATGAATCTGAGCAAAATCTGGATATTTCAACGATTATTGTTGCCACCGGCATGCAGGAAATCGAACCCGGGGGTCAATTTGAATACGGCAATGACCCCCGCATTATCACCCAGTTGCAATTGGATGATAAGTTGAAAAACAAACAACTGGGAGATGTCAAAAATGTCGTCATGGTCAGCTGTGTGAATTCCAAAAATGAAACCCGGGGGTGTTGCAATATCGGCTGCCATACATCTGTCAAAAACGCTGTCGCCATTAAACAACTCTGCCCGGATGCCGACGTGCATATACTTTATCGCGACATGAGTCTGATCAAAGAAGAGGGCACGGCCCAGCAGCTGGCCAAACGCTTGGGCGTTAAATTTTTACGCTATCCGGATGACCGCTATCCGGAGGTTCGCAAGGAAAACGGTGACCTGAAAGTAAAAACATACGATCTGCTGGTGGGCAAAGAATTTGAGCTTCTTTCAGACCTGGTTGTCCTTACGACCGCTTTCAAAGGTAATGATTCCGTTGAACAGGTTAAAGGCTTACTCAAAGTATCCACGAATCCGGATGGATTTTTCCAGGAATCGCATGTCAAACTGGGTCCTCTGGAATTTGCCACCGATGGTATTTCCCTGGCCGGATGTGCCAAGGCACCGATGACCTTCAGGGAAAGCAGCGAAGAGGGTATCGGCGCCGCCATGAAGGCTTCCATCCCCATGCAAAAGGGCTATATCGAAGCCGAAGGGATCGTTGCCAATATTGATTTGACCGATTGCAGCCAGTGCGGACTGTGCTCCAAGCGATGCCCGTACAGCGCCATAAAAGTGGATGCGGAGGAAAATCCAGACGTCATCAAAGCCCTGTGCAAAGGATGCGGTCTTTGTGCTGCTGATTGCCCGAACGAGTGCATCAGCATTGTGCACTACTCCGATGATCAGGTATTCGCACAGGTAGAGGCGGCACTTGAGCAAGCACCTGAGGAAAAAATTATCGCCTATGTTTGTCACTGGTGCGCTCTGGGCGGCGTCGACATGGCCGGTGTCAGCCGACTGCAGTACCCTTCTAATGCGCGTCTGATACGCGTGATGTGTTCGGCCAGAGTCTCGATGAAGATGATGCAACGACCGTTTGAGCTGGGTGCTGCCGGGGTGCTGGTAGCCGGCTGTGAATTTCCGACCTGCCACTATATCGAAGGCAATTATGCCGCCGAAAAACGGCTAAAACGAGCCCAGAAAAAACTGGCCAAGGCCGGCTTTGACCCGGAAAAACTGTGGAATGTCTGGTGCTCGGCAGCCGATGGACCCAAGTTCGCGAATACAATGAGAACCATGATCCAAGATCTGGGACTCTAAGTGCAAAAGTCATCAAATGTGGGAGCGGCTTCCAGCCGCGATATATTGATCGCTTTCAATGCTCAAATCGCGGGCTAAGACTGTTCCGCGATTGCCGGTGATAAAATAAACCAGACATTGTTCTCGATTAACCGGCTCAACTGGCCAACGAATTCTTTCTAAAAAGGCCGATACGTTATGACCGATACGAAAAAATTTGCTGAACGCTTTAACGATATCGAAATGTTTCGCTACTGTGAGCAGTGCGGTCGCTGCAGCTCGGCCTGTCCGATCACCGGGGTCAATGGCTTTAACGTCAGGCGCTTGGTGCGGCATGTCGAGCTGGACCTGATTGACGAGATTGCCGAATCGAGTATGCCGTGGTTTTGTGCGGTCTGCGGCAGATGTGAAGATGCCTGTCCGAACGGCATTAAAATCCTGGAGATTACACGCACCCTGCGGGCCATCGGTCCGGAAAAACAGATTCCGGCAAAACCGCAATGTACGGAAGCCTGTCCGGCCGGCATCGATGTGCCCGGCTATTTGCGGTTTGTGGCTGAAGACAAACCTGATGAAGCCTGCAAACTGATCATTGAAAAAGCCCCGTTTCCCGGTATTTTAGGCAGAGTGTGCACCCACCCCTGCGAGACGGCCTGTAAAAGAGGGGAGGTTGGTGAATCCATTTCAATCTGTGCCGCCAAACGCTATGCGGCTGATAGGGCCGGTGACCTGACCGAATGGATGTCAACCACAGGTCCGGATTCCGGAAAAAAAGTTGCTATCATCGGGGCCGGGCCTGCCGGTCTGACAGCCGCTTTTTACCTGAGAAAAAAAGGACATCAGGTGACCGTATTTGAGGCCCGAAAAAACCCTGGCGGTATGCTGCGTTATGGCATTCCGTCTTATCGTTTGCCTGAAGATGTGCTGGATAAGGAAATCGATTATGTCCTGAGCACCGGAATCGAGCTGCAGACCGGTCAGAAACTGGGCGTGGATTATGAAATCGATCAACTTAAGCAAGAGGGATTTAGCGCGGTTTTTGTCGCTGTTGGCGCCCAGCTCAGTCGCAAAATCGAGCTGGAGGGATCTGAGCTGGATGATGTTTACTGGGGTGTTGAATTTTTGGCTGCTGTTGCAGAAGGCAAAGAAATAGCGGTCAAAGATCGGGTGGTGGTTATCGGCGGCGGTAACGTGGCCGTCGATGTAGCCTTGACGGCGTTGCGCCTCGGGGCCAGGGATGTCAAGCTGGCCTGTCTGGAAAGCCGGGAAGAAATGCCGGCCAATCAATGGGAAATTAAACAGGCCCGGCAAGAAGGTATCGAAATGCTGTATTCCTGGGGGCCTGAAAAAATTAATGACAATGACGGCAAAGTTGGCGGCATCGAACTGGTGCGCTGTACGTCTGTTTTCGATGACGAAGGTAATTTCTGCCCCTACTTTGATGACACCCGCAAAGACATCGAGACCGATCAGGTCATTCTGGCCATCGGCCAGTCCAGCGAAACGGCCTTTTGCCAGGACTTCTGCTTTCTGGACGACCAACGGTCGTTGCCGGTCGACAATGGACTGATAGCCATTGACAACACCACCCAGGAAACTGAAATGCAGGGCGTCTTTGCCGGCGGTGATGCCGCCAACGGCCCGGCGACGGTTATTGAAGCCATAGCCGCCGGACGCCGGGCGGCAAGCTCAATCGATATATATCTAGGCGGGGATGGTACACTTGAACTGGGAATGTCTAATGTAGAATGTGGAAACGGTCAACCCGATTATGACGGAAAACGTGAAGCCGGATTTGTGGAGCTGAAACGGGTTGAAGTGCCATCCCTGCCCCTTAACGATAGACAGAACGGTTTTTCTGAAGTTGAGCTTGGCTACAGCGACGAGCAGGCAAAAACCGAAATGCATCGCTGCCTGCAGTGTGACCTGGAAATCTGCCTGGCCAAGCAGAAGCGGATCGCAGAGCGCGGCAATTAAATGTGTATCATCTTTTTTTAAATTAATCTGCCTGCCCCAATTCGTCACGCAATATGCTTCATACAATAAGCCGCTTTCCACGTAAAATGAATATTGAGATACCCATCATTCAACTAGCAGAACCGTCCGATGCCGCCTCTCTTGCAAAGCTATCTGAAAAAACCTTCAGGGATGCTTTTGCTCCATTTATCAAAAGGGAGGACTTTGAAAGCTACGTAGATCGTTCCTTTAATGAAAATCAGATCAAATCCGAACTGCTCGACAGTGCCGCCACATTTTTTATTGCCAAGATAAAGGATAATTGGGTGGGATATGCTAAGCTTTATCAAGGCCCGGCGCCTGATTGCGTCAAACCATTGCCGGCCATTGAGCTTGCCAGACTCTATTGCATGCAACAATATTTGGGCTACGGCATTGGTGCTACCCTGTTGGAGGCCGGTATTAGCTACGCCCGCAGCAAAGCATTTAAATCCATCTGGCTGGGTAGCTGGCAGGAAAACCACAGGGGAAATGCATTTTACACTAAAATGCAGTTTGAAGTTTTGGGCACTAAAACCTTTGCGATAGGTTCCGATATCCAGAAAGATTACATTTTTGCAAGACCGATACGGTAACTGCATTATGCAGTCAAACTGACGGCTTTTGAAGATTACCAGTAGCCATAAATACATGCAGAATTGAAATAAGATCGTTGAACGAGCATATGCATACCAAATGGCGATCAGATTGAACTTGAAGTCAGGGTGTTAAAAATCGGCAAAAGCGCGATTACCTTCGGCTATCGTGTGTTCAGGCAGGGCGAAAAAGAACCGCTGACGGAAGGGCACAATGTGGCGGTCTGTCTGGATATGGAAACCTTTAAGAAAAGAGACATTCCCGCTTGGTTGCGACAACGCCTCGAGGCACAACTTCGCGCAGATGAATAATCCTTGACGCTCAAAATGAAATTTTTTGTATATCGGAGAACAGTATGATTCGATCAATGAATATTGCCTGGTGGGTTCAACGCTGGGCGGACCTGCATCCCAGGAAAGATGCCATTATCTTTAAGGATCAAAAAATCACTTATTTCGAGCTGAATCAACGGGCCAATCGGGCCAGTTGTTGGCTGCAGTCGCTGGGAATTGAGAAGGGCGATCGCGTTGCCGCCATGCTGAACAATTGTCCTGAGTTTATTGAACTTTTTTTGGCGTGTGCCCGGCTGGGCGCAATTTTTGTGCCCCTCAATTTTCGATTGGCAACTGCCGAGCTGGAATATCTTTTGAAGAATTGCCGCCCGCGGCTGTTTGTATTCGGGCAGGAATTTGAAGACACCGTCCAAAAGCTGGATGTTGAAAATACCAGACCCTCGGTTGCCTTGGCATCAGTCGGCCAATTGCCTGCTGATCCATCCATTTTAGACTACAGCTCCACATCGGCAGAATTCGATAAACAGAAGCCTTTTTTAACGCGGTCTCTGGGTCCGACCGACCCGGAAGAGCCCCAGGTTGTCATGTATACTTCGGGTACCACGGGTCGGCCGAAAGGGGCGGTGCTGAGTCACCGCAAGACATTTTTTAACTGCTTGAATGCCGATATTTTTTTTAAACTGCACTTTGACGACATCATGCTCGTTATTTTGCCCCTATTTCATTCCGGAGGTCTTTTCATTCAAGCCGCGCCAACCATTTATAAAGGGGCCACCCTGGTGATCCATCCCAAATTTGAACCTCTAAAAGCGTATCAGGATATCGAACGCTACCGTGTTACAAAATTCTTAGGTATTCCTACGGTTTATCGGGCACTTGTTAAAGTCGATTCTAATAAAAGAGGCGATATGTCGTCCTTGAAGGTATGCGCCGGGGGAGGGGAGAAGACCACCCCGGAGCTGTTTGAACAATGCCGGGAAGCCGGACTGGCGTTTCGCCAGGTCATGGGTCAAACGGAGACTTCGATATTGCTGTGGGCCTCGGAAGAAGATTCTTTTCGCAAACCGGGGACGGTGGGCCGACCGGTATTTCATGCCGAAGTCAATATAGTGGATAAATACGGTCGTGCCGTGCAACCCGGAGACGTCGGTGAGATTGTCGTGCGCGGCTCCATTATGATGAAAGAATACTGGCAGGATCCGGTCAGAACCGAAGAAACCATTCGCAACGGAATGCTGTACACCGGTGATTTGGCCCGTATGGATGAAGACGGCTATTATTTTCTGGTGGACCGCGCCAGGGATATGTATATTACGGGCGGTGAAAATGTCTATCCTGCCGAAGTTGAGCGCATCTTAAAACAACATTCTGAGGTTGACGATATCGCCGTGGTCGGCATGCCCGACGAACGCTGGGGCGAAGTCGGCCATGCGTTTGTAATCGCTAAAAAAGATTCTAATTTATGTGCTGAAGACATTCTATCCTATTGTCGGGAGCAAATGGCAAAGTTTAAATGCCCCCGCAGCGTTACTTTCTACGAAGAATTCCCTCGCACCTCCCTCGGCAAGGTTCGCAAAAGAGAGCTCATTAAGGATAATAAGATGCCCTGACCGATACTTGACCGGACAGAATCGAAATGTGCGTTTAAGTTTCGATTAAAAATATGATATCACACCCTTTTTGAGGGGTTCAAAACTGCAGATATGTTGGGGAAGCTGTTGAATAAGTCGTTTTTAAATAGCGATCTGGTG
>CAZJHF010000223.1:0-6911 GCA_964545505.1 uncultured Desulfobacterales bacterium
GTTGCTTGAAGTTTCGAATATGCTGATCCATTCCTAAATAGTAAAACCCCAAGAGCTGAAGCGTTCCGTTAAAGCTCTGTCTGCCGTGGCCCGGGCGATCGGATGCTATTGTGTGGCCGTAAAAGCGCATCAGTTCATCGATATAATTTTCTCCCATCAAGCGGGCAAAATCGGTTAAAACGCCTTTTTCTGCCTCGGTATGCATGGGTGATCCGGCCGAACCGAAAGTTTTTCCCAGTTGCGGATTGAGAATCAGGGTGCTCATCAACAATGGGCCGGGCTGGCAAATGGCAACCAGATGGGGCGGGTATCCGGAAAGGTGTTTCAGATGAGTCAATACTTGTTTATATTGGTCAATCTGGCTGTCGAAGTTTTCTCTATGCCGTTTTTGGTTAACATAGAGGGGAATATCATCCGCACATTTTTGCTCCACAATCACCATACGGGTGAGCCCCTGATCTCTGAGATATAGCGCTAGCCGTTCGGCAATATTGGAGTGATGTCCGGCACGCGGCGCAAATACGACCGTGTAATTATGAAGGGCGTGTTTGACTTCGGCAGACATGTCAATAACCCTTAAGCTCGGCAGATCAAGCAGGATGCGGGTATGGTCATAAGCTTCCGACCAATCCTGGACAGGAAGCGGTTCGGTAAACAGTTTAATAAATTCCAGCTCACCCCGTTTTTCCTGGCGCATTTGTTCAAGGGCATTTAAGCATAGATTTTTGAAAACATCGGAAAAACTTTTGAGTGTCCTGTACTGGAAGGTTGTGAAATGATTAAAGGCATTCGGCCGCTTGGCGTCGAAAAGGGCATACCATCTTTGGGCCAGCTTATATCCGAGTTGCTGGTAGTTGTTCGTCAGATCGAACCCCAAAGAAAGTGATCGAATTCCTTGATCGAGAATTTCTGTACTTGCTCGGAGAGGTATTTTAATAGCTTCAAGATGGTTCAATGCACAGGGGAATCGGTTCATCAGGTTATCCGGCATGCGCAAGCTCCTTTGGGTGTAAAATTGAGTTTTAAAACGGAGCAAGATACATGCCAACGCTGCTATTATATCAACGCTTTGACCTAATTAAATGATTTCAGTAAATCTGCTTCCAAACTGCTTTTGTTATCTGCATAAAAAATCCCTTATATGTTTGGCAATAGCCGTCCCTTCTTGAACACATCCCATGTGCCCCCAGATGGAATCTATTATTTTAACTTGAGCCTGACCCGGATTTTTTCGGTTGAGTATCTCTGCGAGCTCCTCGGCCCAGTGGGGCGGAAATTCGGTGTCTGTAGAAAAATTAATGAGCAAAACCGGGCATTTTATACGCTGAGCCCCTTTTTCATAGTCTCCCACATCGCTTCCCAGATCATAGCTGTTAATCGCATTCAGGACCCGGATATAGCAATTCGGATCTCTACCCTCTATTTGCTCTTCGACTCCGGTAAGCAGATAATCCCTGGCGTTGAGACTTCTTTTGGTTTGCGAATCTTTGCCTTCCGGTACTGAATCCCAGTATCTTTCTTTAACAAAGCGCTCATGGGTATAATATATTCTGGCAACTTGTTGTATTAAGTGAAGCGCTAACTTGGGAGTTCCAATTTCATACCAACCGTTATTAAACGCCGGATCCATCTGAAGCGCATTAATCATAAAATGATGGATGCACATCCCGGATGGTGTCATTCTGCCTGCCGTTGCAACGCCAACGACCGAATCGACGTAATCCGGATAAAGGGCCGCCATCTGAAGGGCCTGTAAAGAACCCATGGAGGGCCCGGCGATCATTGCAAGTTTTGTGACGCCCATCTGATCCAGAAAGGCTTTGTGAAAACGAACCATATCGATGAGCGTTATCTCTGGAAAGTCCGGGCCGTAATGCCCGCCGGTATCCGGATTGCTTGTTAAGGGGCTGGTAGAACCATACATACTTCCCAGAGAATTAGCAGTCAGAACTCGGTACTGATGGGTGTCAATTGCTTTTCCAGGACCGATGATATCGTCCCAAAATCCAGGTAAAGGGTCCTGAGGCGAATGTCGACCGGCCGCATGATGACTGCTCAGGCCCCCGTGCGTGATGAATACTGTCGGTTTCTCCTTTTGCCCGTATGCTTCATAGGCTACGACAGCTTCCTTGAGCACTTCTCTTTTTTCGGTAATGAACGGTTCGGCAAGTTTTAGGATCTGGGATTTTACGATCATTTCCAACTCTCCATTGGCATTGCATCATCGCACGTTAACAAAAGTTTCTCGTTGGTGTCAACGGAGCCCTCTCGCAAGGATCCGTTTCAAAAGATGGTTTTACTTCCGCACCCATACGCAGCACTTGCAAAATTGTTGATATAAAAATATATTCCTGCTAATGGTTTTACCACAACCGGCCGATTTCTCTACCCCTTACATGTACGTGAAGTGCTTATGGGTTTTATAACTTTTTCACGATTTCCTCACCTTCAAACGTAAACAATAGCCGTAAAATAGGGAGATGGGTGTAATGAAAAAAAACAGGAAACTCGGCCGAGGCGTGGCCATTGTCGGGGCCGGTATGTCCAAATTCGGCATGTTCAAGAATAAAGATTCCAAGGATCTGTTTGCCGATGCCTTCCGGGAATTGATCGTTTCGGTGGACAAGGGTGTTGATCCCAAAGACATCGATGCCCTTTATCTGGGAAATTTTAGTAACGACTTTTTTATGCATCAATCTCACTGGGGACCGATTATTTCAGACCTGGTGGGTATTGCACCCAAGCCGGCGACCCGCACCGAAGGTGCCTGTGCATCCAGTGCGCTGGCCTTCAGGGAGGGTGTTTTTGCGATTGCCTCCGGTTTTTACGATATGGTTCTGGTCGGCGGTGTGGAAGAGATGTCCAAACGCACCACCGAGGAAGTCGCCGAGGGGCTGGCGCTGGCGACCGTGCCTTATGAAGGGCGGGCGGGTTTTACCTTCCCGGGCGTTTTTGGTGCTGTGGCTACGGCCTATTTTGCAAAATACGGCGCCAATCGTGAGGATCTGATGAATATCACGATCAAAAGCCACAACAATGCGCCGCTGAATCCCAAAGCCCAGTTTCCGATTACCATCGCGGATCTGATGAACAAAAAAAAGGAAAGCTTAAAAAAGAGGAAAGGCGCTGCACCGGGCTGGCAAACCGAAAAGGATTTTCTGGCTGATGCACGCGCAAATCCTGTGGTTGCCTGGCCCATGCACCTATTTGACTGTTGCCCCATTAGCGATGGTGCCAGCTGCATGCTGCTGGTGGCTGAAGAGATCGCCAGAAATTATACCGACGATCCGATCAACGTGGCCGGGTTGGGGCAGGGCAGCGGACGGGGATTTCATGCCAGCGACGCTCTGACCTATTTTGAAGCCACACGCTATGCGGCCCGGGAGGCGTACGGGATGTCCGGACTGACACCGGATGACATCCAGTTCTCCGAAGTGCATGATTGTTTTTCGATTGCAGAGCTGGTGCACGTCGAGGATCTGGGCTTTTTCAAACCCGGCCAAGGCTACCAGGCTATTGCCGACGGGGCGACGCGTCTGGATGGTATCAAACCCATCAACACATCCGGCGGGCTCAAATGCAAGGGGCATCCGGTGGGGGCTACCGGGATCTCCCAGCTTTATGAGGTTTGGACCCAGCTCAGAGGCGAGGCCGGCCCACGGCAGGTGCCGGCCAGCGATTTGCGGATCGGCGCAGCGCATAATCTGGGCGGCACCGGCGGGACCTGCACGTTTACGATTCTGGAGAGAAGGTAAAGGTTCAAAGGTTCAGAGTTCAGAGGTTCAAAGGTTGATATCAAATTCTTTAGCAAATTTGCAGCTGGTAACCTCAAAACCACAAAATTGTTTGTGAAGGCATGTCATTTGTCATTCCGGCGGAAGCCGGAATCCAGAGCATGCCCAAGGCCTCCATTTGTGAAATGAAATAATGAATAAACAACCTGTGGTTTATATTCTTGCAAGCAAGCGAAATGGAACCCTTACATAGGCGTGACGTCAGATCTTGTTGCAAGAATCTGGCAACATAAGAACAATATGGTAGAAGGATTTACTAAGCGTTACGGTGTCCATCAGCTCGTCTGGTATGAAGTGCATGAAAATATGCAATCTGCCATCGAAAGGGAGAAACGAATGAAGGGCTGGAATCGAAAGTGGAAACTGGAATTGATAGAGCGTATGAATCCCAATTGGCAGGATCTTTATCAAACGATTATTTGACTGGATTCCGGCTTTCGCCGGAATGACTTCCTATATCTCGACACTAAATTGGGGACAAACTTGATAGCTGAACCTCTGAACCGCCGAACCCATAACAAAGGAAATAGTACCATGGAAGAAAAACCCTTTAGTGATATTACTTATGAGCAGTATCTGAAAGAAGAAAAACTGATGGGCTCCAGGTGCACAGAATGTGATGCCCATTATGTACCCCCGCGCTCTATTTGTGTCAAATGCTTCAGCTCCGATATGGAATGGGTCGAGATGAAGGGCAGCGGGCGTCTGGCCGCCTTTACCTGCATCACCATTGCCCCCCCTTTTATGATTGCCCAGGGCTACAACCGCAAAAATCCCTATATCTCCGGTGTTGTGGAACTGGAAGCGGGGGGACGGGTGGATGCGCGTATCGAAGGGTTGGACCCCAATAAACCGGAAGACATCAAAGTTGGGATGCCGCTGAAAGTCAAATATTTACATACGGAAGTGGGCGGGAAAAAAGAGACCTTTCTGGCGTTTGAACCCCTGTAGTCATTTGAGGGATCGGAGATTTTTCGATTTGGCCGCTACATGAATAATCGCCCGCCAAGCCCGCGCATACTCGTATATATGGGCTCGTAACAAAAAAACAGTGAAAGATATCATAACCTTAAATTATTTGAAAATTAAGTTTAGGTGGCGATCGGTAGCATTTTGCCAATCCCTGTTCTTTTGCAACCATCCCTAATGCACTCAGACAGTGCGCCGTATTCGCGAACGATCATCCATGCCGCTTTTAGCAAGGAATTGAATAAAAACGTCCTGAACTTTCAACTATATGATTTAACAAGAGGAGGAGCCCATGCGTTTGAAGGATAAAGTCTGTCTGATCACCGGCGGTGCTGCCGGAATTGGCAAGGTTACAGCGGAGCGCTTTGCCGAAGAAGGGGCCCATGTCGTGATCTGTGATGTGGATCAGAATGCAGGTGAAGCAGCCATCAATGAAATCGGCCATAATGCTGAATTTTTCCGGGTGGATGTGACCGATAAAGCGTCAGTTGAAAAATGGATGACTAATGTAATGGATGCATCAGGTCAGATTGATGTGCTGGTCAACAATGCCGGGATTGTGCGCGATAGTTTGCTGGTAAAGGTCAAAGAAGGAGAACTGGTAAAACAGATGCCCGAAGCGGATTTTGATCTGGTGATCGCCATCAATCTCAAAGGTGTTTTTAATTGTACCCAGGCTGTGGCCCCGGTGATGATTCAGCAGCGGGGCGGTGTGATCCTGAATGCCACATCCGTTGTCGGCATCGACGGGAATTTAGGCCAGACCAATTACGTGGCCACCAAGGCCGGTGTGATCGGTATGACCAAGGTCTGGGCGCGTGAGCTGGGCCGCTACAATATTCGTGTCAATGCCGTGGCGCCCGGATTTACGGCCACTGACATTTTATCCGCTATGCCGCCTAAAATCATTGATGGCATGAAGGCAAGGACGCCGTTGGGACGCATGGGGCAGCCGCTAGATATCGCCAATGCCTATCTCTTTTTGGCTTCCGATGAAGCCGGCTTTATTACCGGCGAAACCCTGCGGGTTGACGGCGGCATCGTCGTCGGCACCTGACATCAGATTGACGCCGGCCCAATTAACCTTTATTTTTAGCTTCAATATTTAAGGTGACCATTATGAAAGATGTTCACAAAATTTTTAGCGAGTTCAAAAAAGAATTTCCCGAGATCCATGAAAAGCATGCGGCTCTGGGTGAAGAAGTTCATCAAAAAGGCGGACCGCTACCGGGAAAAACCCGCTGGCTGATCAAAATCGCGATTTCCGCTTCCTGCAATCACATGCGAGCCCTTGAAACCCACATTCGCAAAGCAGCCGCAGCCGGTGTCGCCGAAGATGAAATCAAGCATGCATTGCTGTTGCTGATACCGACCGCCGGCTTTCCGGCATTTATGAAGTCCTATGCGGTGCTCAAAAGTGTAAAATAATGCAGTTTCAACACCTGCTTGCTGTTTTTGGCTTTTAAGGCTGAACTCTTTTTACCACCAAAGCACGAAATTACGAAAACGCGAAAGTTGGTTTTTATTTTCGTGCTTTCCTTTTTTCGTGTTTTCGTGATATTTTGAATGCCGATTAAACCATTTACTCTTCAAGTCTAAACGGACTGGATTGATAACCGACATCAGGGTAGCCTGCTTTTATGCAAAAGATTTTAGAATATATAACCAAATTCTTGGCTTTTCTCCGGGTTGATATCTGGCGCATTCGACTGGCCGATTTGCCATTCGGTAAATCCTTTTTGCTCAGGCAATTGAGAATCATTCTCCTGGCGATTCGCAGCTACGATGAAGACCGCTGTTTGCTGCGGGCATCATCTTTGACATTCTACACCCTGCTTTCGATCGTGCCCATCGTGGCCATGTTTTTCGGCGTGGCCAAGGGATTTGGTTTCGAAAGAACGCTGGAAAAAGAGCTAATTGACAAATTTCCCGGACAGGAGGAAATTTTAGGCCAGGTCATCAATTTTGCAAATTCACTGCTCGAACAAACCCGGGGCGGTCTCATCGCCGGCATCGGTTTGCTGGTTCTATTCTGGTCTGTGCTCAAGGTTCTGGGGCATATTGAAATGGCCTTTAACGATATCTGGGAAATAAAAGAAGATCGCAGCTGGGGCCGAAAATTCAGCGACTATCTGTCGATCATGATAA
>CAZJHF010000224.1:0-6876 GCA_964545505.1 uncultured Desulfobacterales bacterium
GACATCTTCATAGGTGCTAACGATGCGGCTGCGAATGCCGTCCACTGATGGAATCAGTGGCACAGATCCGGTGGCCAGGACGACCACATCCGGATTGAGCGCCTGAATGTCCCGGGTCGACACCTCGTGATTGAGATAACAGGTCACGCCGAATTTTACGGTTTGTTTTTCCTGAAATTTGACCAGAGTGCGCAACTCCTGCTTGTGCTCCGGCACGCTGCCGGGAATCAATTGACCGCCCAAGGCGCTTTTTTTCTCATAGACATGAACCTGGTGGCCGCGTTTGGCCGCCACCCAGGCCGTCTGCAGACCAGCGGGACCGCCACCGACCACCATTACTTTTTTGGGAATACGGGCTGGTATTATGGCCATTTCTGTTTCACGGCCCAGGGTCGGATTGACCAGGCATTCAATTCGGCCGCTGCGAAAAATGGACTCCATGCACGTGTTGCAGGCGATGCAGGTCCGAATCTCATCAAAACGCCCCTGTCGGGCTTTGTTGGGCATCTGCGGATCGGCTAAAAGTCCGCGGCCGATGCACACCAGATCGGCCTTTTTTTTTGCGATGATCTCATCAGCGATCCACGGGTCGTTGATGCGACCAACCGTCATCACCGGAATATCCAGGGCTTTTTTAATCCGCTCGGCGGATTTTGCCAGACACGCTTTTTGCATGAACATGGGCTGGCTGATCCATTCGGTGGTAATGTCATTGCCCGCTGATACCTGAACGATGTCGATACCGGCCTTTGTTAACAGCTTTAAAATCTCAATGCTTTCTGGAACCTCCAGCCCTTCGGGCAAAAATTCCTGGGCACTGATTTTAAAGGAAAGCGGAAAAGACATTCCAATTCGTTTGCGAATCTCCTCGACGATTTCAATGGCAAATCGACTGCGGCCGACCGTATTGCCACCGTATTCATCTTCGCGGATATTGCTCACTTTCGACAGAAACTGGTTGATCAGATAACCGTGTGCGCCGTGAATTTCGATCAACTCAAAACCCGCCTGCACCGCACGTTCAGCAGCAGCGCCAAATTTTTTAATGATATCATGAATCCCTTCGGCGGTCAGAGGCTCTACCGGTCCCCCGATGGTGGGGCAGGGAATCGCAGAGGGTGCCACCGGTTTGCGTTTGATGACATTGCTGGATGTCTGTCGTCCACTGTGATGAATTTGAATCGCCGGCACCGATCCCTCAGATTTTAGCATTGCTGCAATTTTTGCAAGACTCTCGATAAAGCGGTCATCATAAATCCTGGCCTGATGGGTTGAAACCAGCCCATACGGTGAAATTGCGTGGGCTTCCATAATAATCATTGCCGGCCCACCGGCGGCCCGCCGGCGGTAATGCTCCACCGTAGCATCAGAGATGGCGCCATCGTCGCCAATTAGAAAAGATGCCAGGCCGGGCATGACAATTCTATTCTTCAGTTGTAGATCTTTGATAGCAAAAGATGAAAACAATGATTGCATATGATGTCCTGTCCAAAAAGATCATTAGAATCTTTCTGAATAGCCTAATGCGGTTTTAAAATCAATTTCCCCATTGGTTTTTGCCGAATTTTAGCGGCGGTCATCATTTGCGGTCGCAATTGTTACACGTTGAAAAGGGCGCACTGGTCATCGTAATGGCGGCTCAGAAAAAATCCGGACTGCCCGGTCGGGTTTATTCCCAGCGCGTCCGCTGGTTTAAAAAAATCGACAATAAAGCGCATGGCCGGTCCGTAAACTACCGGATAGCGTCCTTCGGTGTTGAGCCGGAATGCCAGATTGGCGATGACTTCATCGCCGCCTGGCACCGAAAACGGTCCGACATTGAACACTCTGTCCAGCGGTTTTTTCCGCAGGTGCTGGTGCTCCAGGGTATGGACTTTGCCCCAGTTCCAATCAGAAATAACAGGTCCCAATCTTTTAGATAGGGCCAACCGTATGTAAAAGGCGTTCCTGGACATGGACATATCCCAGTGCAAAATAGGCATCCGCCTCATTGCGGGCGTAGATATGCGGTACCGCCCAGGGATCAAAATAGACATCCACTTGCTGGTTAAGGCCCTCAAGCACCAGTTCGCCTGAATATTGTGGCTTTAGCTGTTGCAAATAAAGGAAAATACCGGCGAGCAGAACTGCTGCCAACACAAAGGTGAATAATAAGATCTTGTAAATCCGCTTCATTAAGATATGATCGAATTGCAGTCGGAGCGCTTGACGCTCAATCTCGTTTTCTTTATAATCGCCAGAACCGAAATAAACCGCTTTGTTTTAATAACCATCTGAAATTCAATAGATTAAGTTGAATTATAGCGGGTTGCACGCTAGCGATAGCATGTTGCTTTGCGATGTGCAAGATGTTACCCGCGTTGCGGCAGCGCGGCCATTGTTGAAGTCAGATGAAACATTCAAAGACCTTGTTACAGATGCCTTCAGTAAATGCCATTATTGCTGAAATTGGCTTAACCAATTCATTTCTGATTCTGGTCGGTATTATTTTAGTTGCGGCCCTTATCCTGCTGATCATATTGGTGCGGCGCCGCGAGATCCGGGCAGCGGATTTTTTTGCGAGCCTCGAAAAGCAGCAAGCGCATACCGAACGGATGGTCAGGGACGAGTTTACCGCCAGTCGCCAGGAATCGGCCGGCAGCGCCCGACTGGCCCGGGAGGAAATCAGCAGCACATTGAAATTTGCCAGTGACTCCCAGCTCAGACAGATGCGCGAAGTTGCCGGTATGCAAAAGGATCAGCTGGATAGTTTTTCCAGGCAGCTGCTGGAGATGACACAGCTGAATGAAAAAAAATTTGAAGCCATGCGCAAAGCGGTTGAGACCCAGCTGCGAACCCTGCAGGAAGACAACAGCCGCAAGCTTGAGCAGATGCGGGCGGTGGTCGACGAAAAATTACAATCGACGTTGGAACGACGGCTGACGGATTCGTTTAAGCAGGTCAGCGAGCGTCTGGAGCAGGTCTATAAAGGGCTGGGTGAGATGAGAAGCCTGGCCACCGGCGTGGGCGATCTGAAGAAAGTGCTGACCAATGTCAAAACCAGGGGAACCTGGGGTGAGATCCGGCTGAGCCACATTTTAGAGCAGATCCTGACACCCGAGCAATATGCCGTCAATGTGGCCACCAAAAAAGCCAGCAGCGAGCGCGTTGAATTTGCGATTAAACTGCCGGGTCCGGATTCACATCCGGAAAAAGTCGTCTGGTTGCCCATTGACTCCAAATTTCCCCAGGAGGATTATCAACGCCTGCTGGATGCCCAGGAGGCTGCCGATAAAAACCTGGCCGAAAAATCCATCAAAAATTTAGAGACCCGCGTGAAAGCCGAAGCCAAGGCGATCCGGGAAAAATACATCGATCCACCGCAGACCACTGATTTCGGGATCATGTTTTTGCCGGTGGAAGGTCTGTATGCTGAAGTGTTAAGGCGTCCGGGCTTGTGCGACAACCTGCAAAGAGAGTATCGCATAGTGGTCACCGGGCCGACAACCCTGGCTGCACTGTTAAACAGCCTGCAGATGGGATTTCGTACCCTGGCAATCGAGAAGCGATCCAGTGAGGTCTGGGAATTGCTGGGGGCTGTCAAAACCCAATTTGATAAATTTGGTGACGTCTTGGCCAAAACCAAAAAGAAATTGCAAGAAGCCAGCAATACCATTGATCAGGCCGAAGTGCGCACCCGGGTGATTACGCGCAAGCTCAACAAGGTACAGGAGCTGCCCCAATCGGACTCGGCCACATTAATGGAGCCGGTAACCCTTGATGACGATGAAACTGTTGATACGGATTGCTAGATTCGGCATGCATTTGGCTGCTGGTTTTTAGTAGGTGTCAGGTGTCAGCAAAAGATGACATAATGCAGAATTTGATAATTTTAGAGATCATCGGTTCGCTATTCTGACCGTCTACTAGATCCCTGACACCTGAACACTTTATGGAGCTCAAATATTGATAAAACTCAATTTCAATCAATTTAAGGTCTTTAATGATACTATCTCCGTCTAATATGCTCGACCCTCATGACCGCCGCATTCTGTTGAATACCTGCTATGGTCATTTCATGAGCCATTTTAACATGCTGGTATTCCCTGCACTGGTGCTGCCGCTGATGGCACGCCTGGATATGCCCATGGCGCAAGTCCTGTCGCTTAGTTTCTGGATGTATCTTCTTTTCGGACTGACAGCCCTGTTCTGGGGGTTTTTAGCGGATCGCTTCGGCGCCCGGCCCCTGCTGTTTATTTATTTTGTGGGATCCGGCTTTGCCAGTGTTGCTGCCGCGCTGTGGCTGGATACGCCGCTTATTCTGAGTGTGGCGCTGGCTGCGCTGGGATTTTTTTCCGGAATTTACCATCCAGCCGGATTGGGGCTGATCTCCAAAGAGATGTCGCGCGTCAGCATTGGAATGGGCTATAACGGCATGTTTGGTAATTTAGGTTTGGCCATGGCACCGCTGCTAACCGGCATCATGAACTGGCTGTGGGGGCCTCAGGCGGCTTATCTGTGTCTGGCGGGGCTGAACCTGGGCGGTGCGATGCTTATGATGGCCTATCCGATTGAGGCGCCAGACACCGCCACCATCAAAGAAAAAGATGAAGGCAACGGCATTCTGGGGGCCTTTATCATCCTGCTGGCGGCTATGATGCTGGGCGGCATCGTTTACCGCGGGGCCACGGTTATCTTGCCGGCCTATTTTGAATTAAAAACACCGATGCTTTACCAATGGCTGGCCAGCGTCAACCCGGGCGCCATTTCGCAAAATCTGGTGGCCACAGCGATTACGTCGCTTATTTTCCTGATCGGCGTGGGCGGACAATTTAGTGGCGGGCAGTGTGCCGATCGGTATGACCCGGGCATCGCATATCTGGTTTTTTTTGGGATTGCCGGCCTGGCGGCTTTCTGGATGGCCCTGGCGCGGGATTTGCTGCTGGTCGGCCTGGCAGTCGTTTTTTTCTTTTTTTTGCTGGGGATGCAGCCGATTGAAAACACCCTGGTGGCCCGTTTCGCACCCAAACGTTTCCATCATTCCGCTTTCGGCGCCAAGTTCGTGTTAACCTTTGGTGTGGGAGCCCTGGCCGTAAAGGGCGTCGCCGCCATTGAAACACACTATGACATTGAAACAGTTTTTACGTGCCTGGCCGGCGCTGCTGCCCTATCACTGGGATTCATCGGCTGGCTGATCGCAACATGCGCCAAAAGTAAAGCATGCGGAGGGCGAATTGCCGCAGACGCCCAGCTGCCTGCCAGCAAGGCTTAAGTGAGGGCCAGCGTGACTGGACCGAATGAGGATATAACCACAAAGACACAAAGAGCACAAAGAAAAGCATTAAAATATAAATTTAGCGTCCTTCGTGAACTTTGTGCCTTTGTGGTTTAATGGCCATGATTCATATACATCAGGAGCAGACGATGTCGCCACCCATCAATTGGGCCGATAAATATGTTGAAAACAAAAAAACGGCTGCCGAGGCAATCGCACTGATTAAACCCGCCCAGCGGGTATTCATCGGCTCATCCTGCGGTGAGCCCCAGCATCTGGTGCGCGAACTTTCCGAAGCATCCAATTATTTCAGAGATATTGAAATCAACCGGCTGATGACCATGGAAACCACACCATTGACGCTGATTGCCGATAAGACCCGTGATCAAAGCCTCAATATTCGGTCTTTTTACCTGGGTTCGGCAAAACCCCAGGCCATTGCCCGCAACAAGCGTTTTATCACGCCGATCAATCTTTCAGCGATCCCGCGTCTATTTAAAAGCCGGCTGTTGCCGATTCATGTGGCCCTGATTCAGGTCTCGCCACCGGATGATTTTGGCTGGATGAGTTTGGGTGTATCGGTGGATATTACCCTGGCAGCGGCCCTGTCGGCGGATTTGGTCATTGCCCAGGTAAATGCGCACATGCCCAGAGTCCTGGGGCGCAGCTTTTTGCACGTCAATGAGGTCGATGTGTATGTCGAACATGACGAACCGCTACTGACCATCGGGGAAACGCCGGAACTGAAAGCCGCCAATGACATCGGGCGACTGATTGCGCGCCTGATCGAAGACGGTTCCACGATGGAAATCGGACTGGGCTCCACCCACCAGGCCACCCTGCTGGCGCTGGCGGACAAAAACGATCTGGGCATCCATACCCAGTATATGACCAGTGATATCATGCATCTGTTTTCGCGCGGGGTCATTACCAATCGCAAGAAGGGTTTCAATGACGGTAAACTGGTGGCCGCCGGTGCCATCGGCAACGAAGAACTGTATGAATTTTTAAATGACAATCCCGCCATTGAATTTTACCCTTCCGATTATGTCAATGACCCGGCCATTATTGCCCGCCACAATAAAATGGTGTCGATGAATGTTGCCATGAGCATTGATTTAACCGGACAGGTGGCTGCAGATGCGCTGCCGTACAATCATTTCTCCGGAGTCACCGGCATGCTCGATTTTTTACGAGGTGCGGTTCAATCCCCGGGGGGTAAATCCATTATGATGTTGCCGGCCACTGCTCTTAAGGGAACCAGGAGCCGCATTGTGCCCCAACTGGATGATGAGGCCGTGGTGGTCCCCAGAGGCGATGTTCAGCATGTCGTCACCGAATTTGGCATGGTGAATTTATTTGGTAAAAGTCTGCAGGAACGGGCAATGGCCATGATCAGCATCGCGCATCCGGGGTTTCGCGATGAATTGTTTTACGCAGCCAAAAAGACGGGTCTTTTAAGTTCAGAACGAACATTGAACGAATCCATCCACGGCGTTTACCCGATTCACCTGGAAGAGACGGCTGATATCGGCAATCAGGTGGTCACCATCAGGCCCGCCAAACCGGTGGATGAACGCCGCATCCAGGAGCATTTTTACAGCCTGGACAAAGATGATGTC